>DMNP01000021.1 GCA_003452695.1 Eggerthellaceae bacterium | reverse complement strand
AGTCGAATTGCGGCTGATCGCTCATAATGGCACGCTCCTTTGTATGATAAGAACTAACGAATCGCTTTTGTCTCGCTCAACCATCTGCGCATGTGGTACCTTTATATTACTCGGCTATTTGCACAATCACCACGTCCGAACCAAACGATAATCAACTGTATCGTTCATTTGAATTTAGCTGTTTCATACAAATTGAGGATGCGTAGTTATGAAGTTGAGCATGTCGATGATAGAAAGCTATTTGGCGCGCCACAACACCGAAAGCAACCTGCAAGATAACGAGCGCACCATCCACGGCATGCGGTTCCTCTCGAGCAGCCAACAACGCTCGTCGCGCGAATACGTCTATATCGGCCAGGCGCGCGACTACCTGAAAGATCCCGAGTACGCCGACGCGCTCATCCTGGCCAGCGGGAAAAGCCACATCGTGTGCCGCGAGTCCGACTACGAGGAGCTGCTCAACGACGTGCTCTCGGCTTTCGACTACTTCAACGAAATCGATCAACGCCTCATGAAAGCCGCCGCGCTCGGCAGCCCGCTCGATGAAATGCTGGAGGCGACAGACCCGACGCTGCGCGAGCCGTTCATGGTGTTCGGCATCGACGGGACGCTCCTCGCAGCCACGCGCCTCGATCGGCTTTCGAACGCCCAGCTCAGGAGAAACCTAGAACAACGGGGCAGCTTGGGAGCCGAACTCATAGGAGGGTACTTCACCGACAAAGCCGGCGCCGTGCAGCACGACCTAACCGATTTCGCGCGTGCATCGTACGGCCCCGACGGCGAAGTGGCGGTGAGCAGGTACCTGAGCCAGAACGGCGAGCGCACCGGTTTCATCATGTGCTTCCCGCACGACGAGGCGAAAATCGGGCTCGCCATGAGCATCGAAGAGGCATTCGCACCTTATCTGGCGCAAGCGGGCGAATTCACCGACGCGCTCTCGCCCTACCAATCCCAGCACCACGCCTTGTCCGACCTCATCGGCGGTAAGGAAATCACCCATGAGGCGCGCGAACGGCTGGCCGATGCGGTCGGCAGAGCCCAAGGGTACTACCTGGTTTGCGTGCAAAGTCTCGCCATCCGCAACCGCACGCAACGCCTGCTCCTCGCAACGGAGATCGAGAAATCCCCGACCTCATGCCTGGCATGCGAGGTCGGGGACGCCGTCGCGTTCCTCGTGAACGAAAACGCCCTTTCCGGGCTCGTCAATCAAATCGTACGGCGATTCGACGCGAAGAGTGCCGCTATCGGCATCTCGATGCAGATAGCAGGCATCGTGCGAGCCCCCGTGGCCTGGCGCCAGGCACGCTTCTCCAGCGAATCTGCAGCGGAGCCGGGCGTGCGCTACTGCCGCGACCTCGCCCTGCCCTTCCTGCTGGAAACCCTGAGAAATGAGCCCGCCACGGCCGACTTGCTGCATCCGGCGCTCGCAACGCTTTCCACCTATGACGAGGGCGCGCGCTCCGACCTGCCGCAAACCCTTCGGGCGTACGTGGCCACGGGCTGCAACCAGGCAGAATGCGCCCGCCGCCTGCACGTGCACCTGAATACGCTGAAATACCGCCTGCGTCGCATCGAGGAGCTCACGGGCCTCGACCTGAAAGACCAAGACGACCTGTTCTACCTGAGGCTCTCCATCGAACTGGAACAATAAACGAGGGAGACAAGCCTTCCCCATCTTGAGAAACGCATTCGCGTACACCCGGCCATGGGAGGTGCGAGCTGTCGTCCTATTCTTTGCGCAGCCCCACCGGGCACTCGCGCGAGCTTGCCGAACTCCTCGGCGGGAGGCGTCGCCAGCGCGTCGGCAGCCGGCTCTCTACGTTTGCCACCCTCGCCCGCGCATTCCTTGCTCACACAGCTGAGCCGGGGCAACCCTAGTCACCCCGGCTCGTCTGCGATGCGTCAGGACCACAGCCCCTGTTGCATTATTTTGCGGCTGCTGCCTTCACCGCCTTGTCCATGGCGAGCACGTTCTCGGGTTTAGCGTTGAAGGGGATGTCGCAACCCGAGGCCACGATGTAGCCCGTCGGGCCGATCTCGCGGCAGAGCTTGGTGGTGTAATCGAACACGTCCTGTTCGGTGCCGAACGCGAGCATGGTGGCGTTGACGTCGCCCATGATGCACAGACGGTCGCCCAGGATCTCCTTTGCGAGGAAGATATCGCTCTGCCCGTCGAGCGGCGTTGAACGCGGAACCGGCGTTGATGAACGGAATCTTGTCGACCGGCTCGAGGGCTACGGCAGCGCGAATACGGTCAAGCCTTTCTTCGTACAAACTCATGTTCAGTCCTTTCTTCATGAAATGCGTCTTGCCTTACATATGCTGGTAGTGCAGGGGGGGGGTTGCGGGACGGCGCTGATGAGGCCGGCAATCTGAAAGGAGCTCCATCGCGCGCCCATCAGCTATTAAGAGGCGTCGTCATGCTCAATCTGCTCAGCCGACATCCAACGTTGCTTCATCTTGGATTCGCTGGCCATGACCGCCAAGCCGATCGCGATGCAGGCCGCAAGTATGACCGCCTCGCCGATATACATAGCCGACCAGTTGCCCATCATCGTGTGCAGCGTGCCCCAGATCAGCGCCATGACGATGCCGCCAAGCGACGCCGCCATCGAGATGCGCGCGTAAATCGGGCTGTACTCGAGCGTTCCGAACACGCTGCGCGTCATGATCGGCAACACGACGTTGGTCACCGACGCGAACAGGCCCACGAGGAAGGACGCCACGAAAATGCTCGCGTGGCTTGCCGGGACGAACTGGTAGCAGAGCAAGCCCACGACACCCGCCGCCAAGCCCACCACGATGCAGATGCGCGGATCCTTGTCGCCAACAATGCCGAACACGACCTTGCCGAGCGTCTGACCGACCATCGCAACCGACACTGCAAGGCCGGCGAACGTCAGCGCGTCGGCCACGCCTTCGATCTGCATCCCGCCAACGCACGTGGCAATGACCATGTAGGCGTACATACAGATGTTGATCAGGAGGGCCCATACGAAGATGAGCACGAACTCCTTGGTCTTGAACGCGTCTGCCGCCCGCATGCCCGACTGCGCCGAAGAAGCTGCGTTTTCGGTCTTGGATCCCGTATACGCGTCGGCGCCGAAGGGCTCGATGCCCTTGTCAGCCGGATAGCTCCTTATGACGAGCAGCGAGAATGGCAGCGTCATCGCCAGCACAATGACGGCGAAGACCCGATAAGCGAACGCCCAACCGACCGTCGTGATGAAATACGTTCCTATCGGGTTGAAAACCACGCCGCCAATACCCGTGAAAGCCATGGCGATGCCGATGAAAAAACCCGCCCGCTTGGCAAACCAGCGGTTGATGAGCGTCGGTGCCGCCAGATAGAGCAACGTCGGGATCGCGAGCCCCATGACGAAGCCGCATGCGATGAAGAACCACAACGACATCGTAAACGATTGGACGAAGAACACCGCCGCGACGAGCGCGCCGCTCACGCTGATGCACACTCGTGCGTCCTTGGTCTGGAACAGCTTCCCCGAGAACGGCAGGGATATGAAGCTCCCTGCGAACAGCGCCGTCAGGTAATAGCTCGCCATGCCCGGGTCTATGCCGAGGTCGGCAGATAGCGGCCTGAAGAAGATGCCCGCGCACGAGAGCACCAAAGCGCACGGCCCGAAACAGATAAACACACACGCCAGAACGATCAGGTACCCATAATGGAATCCGCTTTTCTGACTTGCTTCCATTCCTCTCTTACTCCTTTCGCATCAAAAGTGGTATTCAGCGTTACGGTTCGCGCGATGCCCGTTCACGCCTTGTTATGCGATTAGAGTACTAATGGTTCGGACGGAATTCATCCGCCGTCGGAAGGAAAGCTCGATATCGATTTTGGACAATTATGCGGATTCGTTGTTTGAATAGACGAGGGACATGATGAAAAACGCTGACAGTTAAGACGTTCGCCCTGATTCGCCTGGGAAGAGGCTCCGTCCCCGTTGTCTCCATACGGTCCCGCACCCCCCGCCCGGAAAGAGGCGGCCAAACAAGGCCCCGTTATGCCCTCTCGCAACGGGCGCACATGCCGGCGACGGGTTTCCGCAGGCCGGGACCCCGGTGAACAGACGCACCGAACGGCAAGCGGCCAAACAAGGCCCCGTTATGCCGCATCGCCCGCCGCGCGCGGCGTCCGAGCGCCGCGAGCCCAGGTCGCGGAGCAGTATCCCTGGCAGAGCACCGAGCGACAAACATAACGGGTGCCTATTAGGCCCCTTGCCTAGCAGATGCGCCTGGCGGGAGCGTGTTTCCGCAGCGCGGGGCGCGGGCATGGCGCAACCCGGCAACGCGGAAGGTATAACGGGCGCCTATTAGGCCGTCAGCACCGCGATCGTGCACACCGGCAATGCGAACCCGCGGGCCAAAACGCCGACGGGCAACACGGGGCACCAGGTACGCCGTACTGGTGCCCCGTACTGGTGTGTCGTACTGGTGTGTCGTACTGGTATGCCGTACTGGTGCCCCGTACTGGTGTGCCATACTTGCGCCCCGTACTGGCGCCCCGTACTGGTATGCCGTACCGCTCATGAGCCCCTGCTTCCCACAAACCGCGCATTTTGCACGATCTGGTGCATTTCCGGCCGGGGCTGCATCAGATCGCAGGAAATGCGCGGTTCTCGTCCTCCCCGTTGCAGCGTTTTCCCAGGTCGTGGATTTCCAGGAGGGTCGGAAACCGCGCATAACGCGCGATTTGGTGCAGCGCGGAAGCCATTTTGCACGGGATCGCGCGAAATGCGCGGTTCGGGGGGCGATGGGCTGCACGGGATCGCGCATTATGCGCGGTTGCATTGCGGCGGGCCGCATGGGATTGCGCGTTATGTGCCAAGGGGACGTTTGGCACAGCGCGCGCCGTCGTGAAGACAACCGCTTCGACGCGCTGGTATGCCTGCCTTATCTGAATGAATGGAAGGGGTACGCCCCGAACGTGCTTTTTTCCTCCCCCTGCTCATTTCACCTGAGGAAGTTCTCCTCGAGGGTGCGCAGCTCGTCGGGGGTGTTGGCGTTCACGAAGCAGCCGCCCATGGGCTCGGCGGCGAGCACCTCGTCTTGGGTGAACTCGCGCACGTTCACCTTGTCGAATATCCACTGCGCGCGCTTTTCGCCCGCGTCCAGGCCCGCCAGCACGGCGGGCAGGCAGGCTGTGCGCCGGTACATGGCGTGGAAGGGCTCGTAGCCGTGCTTGTTCACGGGCACGACCACGTCGGCATCCGCTTCCTTCATGGCGATGGCCTCGGCCACCACCAGGCGTGCAGACGCGAAGACCATGTCGCAGGCCACGACGGCCACGAAGGGGTCTTTCGCGGCGTTCAGCGCCGTGTACAGACCGGGCAGAGCGCCGCGGTAATCGAAGGCATCGGTGACGAGCGTCAGGTCCAGCCCGGGATAGTCGTCGTGCAGGAACGCCAGGTTCTGCGGCTCGTTCGTGGTGATTATGAGGTTGTCCGCGGCGGGCGCCAGGCGCTCCACCAGCCGGCAGATGAGCGGCTGGCCCGCAAAGGGCACCGTTGCCTTGCTGCGCCCCATGCGGCGCGATTCGCCGCCCGCCTGTATGACGACCGTCACCTTCGGGCGCACGAAGCGCTCTTCCACGAAGTCCGCCACGCCCGCCACGTCGTCGGGATGGATGTGCGGGATGCCGAACGTGCGGGCCGCTTGCTCGGCGGCGGGGATGTCGGTTACGACCGCCACGGTGTCGGCCGTGGGCATCTTGAACTTCAGGTCGTCGCTTACATCGGGCAGCTCGAATTCGAAGGCGCGCTTGCCGCGCGACTTCTGTATGAAGTCGGTGCCAAGCGATTCCCCGGCATCCGCCGCGGCGGCGAAGGCCTCGGCCACCTGGGCGTCGGCCGGGTTGCCGGCGCGCATTATCTCGATGGTGGGAAGGCCGCTTTTGCGGTAGCCCTCCACGACGATTATGTCGTGGCCGGGCATGGAGCGCACGATGTCGGCGCATTCGCGTTCGCCCTCGATGCTGGCCACGCGCGCTATCTGGCCGGGTGCGGCGATGACCGTCTCGCTGGCGCCTGCCTGACGGTGGCGGTAGGAATCCTTGCCGGGCACGTCGAATTCGAATCCCGACTTGTGGTGGTGCTTCACGCTGCCCACGTCGTGGCCGCGCGCCACCAGCTCGGCGATAAGCTTCACGATGAGCGTCGTCTTGCCGGAATTGTGGCGGCCGACGACGGCGATGGCCGGACTCGGAATGTCGATCATGCCCTCCCCTTTCGATATCGTGCCAGTATAGCAGAGCACAAAGGCCCTCCCAACTGCTGTTTCGAAGGGGGGCGATACGTGACGAAACGTGAACGGCTCACTCTGTGCAGTCCGGACCGCCAGGGAAGGAGTTGGCGATTCCGCAAGCGACGGGCGCCGGGAACGCGCGCCGGCGGCTCGGTTTCCGCGGGGGCGCGTGACGCGCGCTACGAGACGTTCACCTTCAGCCAGGGAAACACCAGATGGGCGTTATAGCGCACCTCGCCCCCGATGGACGACACGTAGTACACGCCCGGCTCGTCGAAGCCCACTTCAACCTGGCCTTCGTCTTCGTCGGTTATCGCATCGGGAATGGGCAGCATCAGGCCCGTGGAAACGTCCACCGTCACCAGCTGCGCCTCGGACACTTCGGAAACCAGGTGGTGGCTTATCCGGTCGGTGCGCTTCATGGGGCCGCCGTAGCCGTACATCAGCCCCTCCAGCTTCAGCTTCGCCCGTTCGCCGACGGCCAGATTCAACTCCTTTATCCGCCGCCCATCTTGCATGAAGTACGTGTAGTAGTCCATGCCGAAGCTGTCTTGGAAGGCGAACACCTCGATGACGTCGCCGTCGCAGATATGCGCCTTGTCGAAGGAAAGCCCCTTGTACCCATGCCCTTCGGAATACTTGCTGCCCAGCTCGTAGGCGTAGCAGCCGTTGATGGTGAAACCCGAATAGAAGGCCTTCTTGCCGAAGGCCCGGCCAAGCCAGTGGCTCGAATGCATCTGCAGGTACTCTTCGCAGGTGTCTGGCGTGAATGCAGACCCCACGACGCGCTTGTGCGCTTCGACCACGGCATCCAGCACGACGGGAACGTCCTCGGCACGCGAAGGGTCCACCAACCCGAAACGCACGGCCTCGCCGGCGTTCACCTGCAGCTCGGTGGTGGGTATGAGGATGTAGATACCGTCGATCTGCGCCGAAAACGTCACTCGAATACCAGCCATGGCAAACCTCCCGTTTCAATTGGTCCGCGAAGCTTCCTCTGTTATTCTTGCACGCACGGATTCGCTTGTAATTAGTATTTTCGCGTGGAATTTTCCCCGCAGGCGCAATGCCCCCGACTGCCGCTAGCCAGGCCATGGGGAGCAACGTTCAAATCGGGCAGGGCGATTAAAGCGATTCTGCGCCTAGTGAACGCGTTGGCGGCACGCTATACTTGACACGTTGGCAAAATGATTCTAGCTCCGAAAGGAGACGCGCATCATGACGAGCATCCAACCCACCGTGTACGACATCCCCATCGACGAGCTGCAAAGTGCCGAGGAATTCGCCTTCGAGGCGCTTCACATGGACCGCGAAATGGTGATGGACCAGTTCGACGACGTGTACGAGAACACGATCGCGCGATGCCGGGAAACGCTCGCATGCAAGGGCATGTACGCGCGCTTCGCCGTGGAACGCGTGCGGGACGAAGCCATCGAGCTGGCCGGGGGCACCGTGCTGGAAAGCGACCTGCTTGCAACGATGTTCCAACATGCCGACGAATTGGCCGTGTACGCCGCCACCGTGCATGGCTACGAGGCGCTGGTAGAGGAATCGCGCGACGAGATGTTCGACGGCATGTTCTACAACGCCTGGGGCATCGGGTTTTCCATGAGCGCCCACCGCTGGCTGAAGCAGGCAATTGCCGAACAAGCGTCTTCCGAGGGCAAATATGTCGGACGCAGCTGGACGCCGGGCGAAGACGAGGTGGCCATGTCGCTGCAAACCCCGCTGTTCGGCCTCATCGATCCGTCTGCAATCGGCATCACGCTCGGCCAGAACATGCTGATGCGGCCCATCATGTCGGTGACGGGCTTCATGGGCATATCGGGCGACCCGGCAATCCGGGAAGACGGCACGAGCATGCCGTCGTGCCATTAGTAATTAATCGCTCTCTTCGTTACAACTATTTTGGTATCGCCCCCGAACGCCAATGCTATACTGCAATAAAGTCGCAATGAACGGGGGCGCCATGGGCGAATCGACCGAGGGCCGCATCTCCCGATACATCATGCATGCATTCGGAAGGTCCACGCAAACCGCGCGCATACCGCGGATAAAACCCGACCGACTCCAAGCCGTTACGACGGCGCGCATCGTGTTATCGGTGCAGTACGACGGACAGTTCAAGTTCATTCCCTACGCCCCCGTCGACATCCGCGCCGACTCGGCCGAATGGTACGGCTACGAAGACGGCATCCCCTATGGACAGGCCCCTTCGATGCTCGACGTGATAACCCAGGCGCATGAATTCATACTGGGCGACAACTTCGACGAAGAGAACTGCCGCGAGCTGCTCGACGTGGACGAGGACGGCATCCTGCAGCGCATGCTCGGCGTGCCGGGCCTCTTCACCTGCTTCGTGGTGAACGGCCAGTACTCCTACGACTCCGAAAGCGAATACGGCCGCATCGGCTACCGGGGGCTCGGCTACGGCGAGACGCCCGTCTACGACCTGGATGTCGTGGAAGTGTTCAGCTTCCCGAACAGCGTGGGCATGGACTACTACACGTATTTCATGAACCCGGACGGCAGCTGGATCCGCTATGCGGAAGTGGCTCCGGGGCAGCCTATCACCATTCGCCACGAGGGCTTCCTGTTCGTGATCGGCGGGCCGTACCAACACGAAGACCGCATCGAGCAGCGCATGGTATCGGCCATCCCGCAATCGCAGCTGGCAATCGTGGACACATCCACCTTCGAGCTGTCGGACATCCCCGGAGCCGTGACGGACGAAGAGGGCTTCGTTACCTTTTCGCTGGACGAGCCGGGCGACTACTACATCACGGCCCATGGCGGCGTGCCACGGCACAAGCGCGCGAACCTATCCCTTCCCTGGCTTCCCGTCATCGTGCGCTAGGAAGGTGCCGCCTTCAGGGGGCCGCGTATTCGAAGCACCCCGTCGGGTGCAGGGCAGAAGACACCGCTTCGGCCGTTCATCGGCTTTGCCTCCGCGAAGCGGTGTCCGAGCCCCGCAGCGCACCACCCCATCCCCCATCTGCGTGGCCGCGCGCTTTTGCCGCGCGCTTGCGCTGGCAAGAAAAAGGGCTGCCCCCTGGAATCGGCAGCCCTTTGTAATGTTCCCTTCAAACGTCCTTCGCGCTTAGACGACTGTTGCGCCCTCGGCATCGAAGCGGTAGTTCTTGTACGATTTCGTACCGTCATCGGCAATGTAGTACACCGTCGCGCCGTTCGGGGCGTTCAGAACCTCCAGGTCGGTTGCCTTCCCCGTCCACGCCTCGCCGGCCGCGTCGATGGTCACGTCCATCGACTTGTCGTCTGCCGCCATGTGGATCTGCCGCTTGCCTTCGTCGATTCCCGTCAGGTGAAACCTCATGTCGATACCTCCTTAAAGAGCCTCCATGCCTGTTGCCCACGTCGGCCAACAAGACAATTGTAGTCGGCAGGGCATCTGGACTACTATGCAATCCGTGGCTCGAAACTGGTGTTTTCTTGCACGATTGCAACCGGGAAGAATCCTAGCGATTGCCGAACAGCTTGTTGCGGAAGGCGGTGAGATAGCCTTTGCAGAAGGGGTCGTCGCCCATCAGCGCCTCGGTCGCGTACATGGCGGCCAGCATGTCCTGCGACATCGGGTCCATGATGGCGCTGTCCATGCCGTTGTACATGCACAGCGACAGGAACTGCATGTTGATGGCCTTGCGGTACGGCAGGCCGTAGCTGATGTTGGACAAGCCCGACGTGATATGAACATCGGGGAAGGCGTCCTTTATCATCTGCATCGTCTTAATGAAGCTGACCATCGATTCCTGGTTGGTGCCGAGCGTGGTGACCAGCGGATCGAACAGGATGTTGTCGTGCGGAACGCCGAATTCGTCCGCTTTTTCCATGATCTGGGAGGCAATCTTGAACTTGGTCTCCGGATCGTCCGGGATGCCCGTGTCGTCGCAGGTAAGGGCGACTACCTTCCAATCGGTGCCCGCAATGGCCGGTAAGATGACCTCGCACTTGTTCTTTTCCATGGAAATGGAGTTCAGGCAGCCCACGGCATTGGCGCGCGGCATCATGTCGACGATTACCTGCGGATCGGGGCTGTCCAGGCACAACGGCGTGTCGGTTACGCTCTGGACCAGGTCGATGAGCCACTCCATGGCCTCGTATTCCTGCTCGGGTTCCACGCCCGCGCACACGTCGATGTAGGTCGCGCCCGCGTCGGCCTGCTTCTTCGCGATTTCGCGGATGTAGTCGTCGTCGCGGTTCTGGATGGCCTCCAGCGTCTTGGGAATGAAACCGTTAATCTTCTCGCCAATAATAATCATCGTTGCGTTCCTTTCTCGCTCTGCGTTCCGGTCCTTGCCTCGAAACGTGACTCCCTGCTCTGTCCTAGTTGGAATCGTCGGACACGAGGCCCACCTGGCGCGTGTCCACGAAGAAGTGCTCTTCGTGCTCTTCGTGCTCCCAATCGGGAATCTCGGTGGCCAGGCCCTCGATGCGCGTTTCCAGATAGATGTCGTTTTCCTCGGCGCCCGATTTCGCGAAGATGTCTTCGCAGTTCACGGTAAGCTCCACGTTGCGCGCGCCGTTTTCCTTGGCGTTCTGCAGCACCTGCTTCTGCGCGAAATCCTTGCCGTATTCCTTCGCCTCGTCCAGCGTCGTGAAAAACTTGCGCTCGTAGGCCGAGTGCAGGTTGAAACCGTCGTTGTTCTCTCCGGGCGTGATGAGGATGCGAACGTTTTCGATGACGCGCGCCACGGCCGATCCCACGGCGTTGGCCACTTCGGCGTTCTCGGGAATGAACAGCTTGCACCCGATGCGCGCGGCAGCGCGCGGCACCCAGGACTTCACCGGAGCGCCGATGGCGATAAGCGGCAGGGTGATGTTGAACGACGCATGCACGTAGTCGTTTTCGCGCGGATGCAGCTGCTTGTCGAAGAAGAACTTCGCGCCCGTGTCTTCGAGCAGGTCGAACTGCCCGCCCTCGTAGTTCACGAGGCTTTGCACGCTCGTGTAGCAGAGGCGGTCGACCACGGCATCGATGGCCCGGGTTACGAAGGAGTCGTAGTCCTCGTTGAAGCGCTTCGCCAGCTTCTTCACGGCCAGCTTCGAAGCACGCGAATCCCACAGGTCCAGCTCGCCGCAGGCGTGCAGGAGGTCCGTGGGGGTGATCGAGATCCTGCCCAATACTCCCGCGTTGACCAGTCGGCGCAAATCAAGCAGGTTGGGCAGGGTCCCGAGTTTCTCTGCCAGCACGAAGATGTTGTGCGGTCCATCCTCAAGTGCGGCAACGGCCCTGCGTTCCAAATCCGTGAAGACGATGGTGGCATCGCGATTGTTAATCTGGAAGCAATCCACCACCTGGTCGTAGTTCAGCAGGTATCCGAAGGGTATGTCGATGAGTTCCAGCTCGTGGTACAGGTACGGGTGCTTCATCACGGCATCGCACAGCGGATGCACGCGCTGCGGCCCGATCTTCAACTTGCGGTTCATGTCCATCTGGATGTAGCTGTCGCCGCCCAGGCCGAAGGTCGAGATGGCAGCCGCCTTCACCCGCGTGAAGAAATTGCCGACGTTGGCGCCCTCTTCGTCGATGCGCGGCACGCCGTTTTTGGTAACCGCCACGTCGGTGGTCGTGCCGCCCATGTCCAGCACGAAGCCGTTGTCCACGCCGGACAGGAAGGTGGCGCCGATAATCGAGGCGGCAGGCCCCGAAAGCAGCGTCTCGATGGGCTTGTCCTTGGCCTTGCTCTCGCCGATGAGCGTGCCGTCACCGCGCACGACCATGATGGGCGCCTTTATGCCCTTGGCGTCGAGCGAGCGGCGCACGGCCTTCAACAGGTTGTCGATGATGGGCATGAGCTTGGCGTTCAGCACCGCCGTTACGGTGCGCTCGTGAATGCCGAGCGAACGCGTAAGGTCGTGGGCGCACACGACCGGCACTTCGAGCACTTCCTTCACCAGCTCCTTGGCCCGCAACTCGTGTTCGGGATTGCGGATGCTCAGGTACCCCGAAATGGCGACGGCGTCCACCTTGCCGCGCATCTCTTCGAGCGCGGCACGGGCCGCCTCCTCGTCGAAGGGCTTGCGCTCCAGGCCCTTCACCGAATGGCCGCCTTCCACGACGTGCACCTCGGTGGCGGGCACCTCCCAGCGGCTGTCCAGCTCGAAGCCGATCATCAGCAGGCCGACCTCGCAGCCGGCGCCTTCGACGATGGCGTTGGTGGCCAGCGTCGTGGAAAGCGAGACGATTTCGATGGCGTCGTAGTCATCGAACTCCACAAGGTTTATGCAGCTCGTTATGCCGCGGCTGAGGTCGTCGCGCGTCGTGCGGCTCTTGGCCTTAGCGAGCACCTTGCGATTGGCCCGGTCGAACACGACTCCATCGGTATAGGTACCCCCCGTATCGATTCCGAGCACTAAGGACATGATCGTCTCCTCCCCGCCGCCGGATGCGGCTCTCATAGTCTGGACGTTGCAGGATGGGCCGGAAGACACGCCTCCGGCCCATCGAATGCGGGCGCCCCCCTAGATATTTCTTGAGAGCGCCCCGGGGCTTTGGCTGCCCGATGGCTTATTCGCCAGGTACGTGACCAACTGCGTTTTCAACGCAATCGCGAATCTTCGCGGCCAGGCCCTTCTCCAGAGGCTCGGGCTCGTGGTTCTCGATGATGTCGCGAACCTTTTCGTTGGCGACCTGGGTCAGGGTCTTTCCGCCGGCCTTCTCCCAAATCTCGCGGGCGCCGCGGTCCACCAGGCGTGCCTGGTAGTCGACGCGCGGGTTCTTCGGCTCGAAGGTGCCCTCGTCGGGTTCTTCGGGAATCTCGGCGGGCTCGAAGCGCCCACCCGGGCCGACCTTCTCGATTTCCTTCAGGTCCAGCGTCTCGGGCGTGGTCTGGATGCCGGCGGTCAGGCGACGCGCCATGCCCAGGACCTCGTCGGCGATGACGACCAGATCGAGGTTAGACGTGGTGCCGTACTCGGCATAGCCGGTGTCGTGGTTCAAGTTGGCGCCGGACATGTTGGTCATGGCCATGGACAACGCGGCCTCGACGCCCGCCTGTTCGTCGATGACGCAGGTGTCGGTGCAGCCGGCGGTGCCGAACAGCGGGATCTTCAGGTAGTGGGCCACATCGGCCAGGCCGGCGAGCATCAGGTCGAGCTCGGGGGCACCATACGAGAAGATGGTCGAGCCCATGTCGAGCACCGTGTAGACGCCGCCCATGATGAACGGCGAGCCTTCCCTGGCGCACTGGCCGAGGACCAGGCCGGACAGCGACTCGCACAGGCCCTGCACCATAACGCCAGCCAGCGTTGCCGGGGCGGTGCCACCGGCCATGATGCACGGCGTGTAAATGGTGGGCAGCATCTTACGGGCGCCGTACACCATCTTCTGCGCGGCTTCGATGCAGTGCACGCCGGGCGAAATGGGCTCTGCGTACAGGCAGATGAACGGATGGTTGCGCAGCTCCTCCTCGCCACCGGCGATGATCTCGGCCATCTTGATGTTGTCTTCCTGGCCGTACTGGTCGTTGCACACCGTGATGATGGGCTTGTCGGTGTTCAGAACCATCTGCTCGAACTCGTGACGGTCGGACACGAGCAGCGATACGTCCTGCACGATGCCAAGCGACATGGCGTAGTCGATGTTGGGCAGCGCGTCGAGCACCTTGGTGGCCCAGGCAACGCTCTGGCGGGTGGCGCGATGGCGCTCGCCGGTATAGGGGTTGCGGGTGAACGGCGTGCAGGGACCCGAACCAAAGTAGGAGTTACCGCCCTCCAGGAACAGCTCGCGCTCGCCGGTGCGGCTGTTGCACAGCACGATGTGCTTCTGGCACGTCTGAATGGCGCGCTCGGTGATGTGCGGCGGGATGTGCGCGATGATGCCGTCGATGGTGCAGCCGGCATGGCGCAGGATCTCGAGTGACTCGGGGTCGTGGAACTCGGTGCCGGTCAGCCACATGGCCTCTTCGGCCGCGAAGACCAGTTCCTGGCATTGCTGCTCGGTGAAGACGTTCATCTTCACGCCGGTGTTGGCCTTAAGATTAGTCCTGTATCTCATTGAACGTTCCCTCCCTACTTGGCGCTCTCGATGATTTCGTCAATTGCGCCCGCAACGCCTTCGTCGAGCGTCGGCAGGCTGTACGATGCCAGGAGCTGTTCGGTCTTCTCCTGGGTGCGCTGGCCAAGGGTGCGCGATCCTTCGGCTACCCAGTCGTCCAAGCGCTTGCGGTTCATGAGCGTGGGCCAGAACTGCTCGCTGCGGAAATAGTAGCGGGTGTGCTTGGTTGCCAGGTAGTTGCCAGCGGGCTGGACATCCTGGATTACGCCGCGCGCCAGACGGTCCTCGTCCATTTCCACGCCGCGGATTATGCGGCGAGTCTCGCATGCAATCTCGTCGACGAGCACGAGCAGCGCAGGATTGGAAGCCACGCCGCTTTCGACGATGCCGGCCCCGTGGATAAGGTTGTTGCCGGCAAGGCCCGCGGTAAGCGTGGACATGGCCGATTCCAGGCCCAGCTGCGCGTCGGAGCACTTCGAGTCGGTGGCGCCTGCGAAGCCCAGGGACGGAATCTTCAGGTAGCGGAGCACGTTGGCGAAGCCCGCGCCGAGCATGCTCACTTCGGGCGAACCGTAGGGATGCATGCCGTTCACCGTGTCGTTGTTGGTCAGGAAACCACCGGTGATGAACGGGGCGCCCTCTGCCACGAACTGCGACA
>DMNP01000090.1 GCA_003452695.1 Eggerthellaceae bacterium | reverse complement strand
GCAGGGCGAGTAAGGTAGCCTGGTCAGGGCAAAAGAAAGGAGGTGTTGCTACATGCCATCGGGCAGATGGAGAAAGCGATAACCCCGCACGTCCCCCCGCATAGCCGATGGCCGTTCTTGCCATCGCTATGCGTCGCTATTTGCTGTTGTCAAAGAGCGCCGACGGCTTTCGCCGTCCATGGAGGTGCTGGCGGAAAGGAATGGGGAAGAGAATGACCAGCGCCCCCGTGGACGACGGCTCGGACGGTGCGCCCCCTCGATGCGGACACCGCCCGAGCGTCGGGCTACAGCGCGTCTCCGACGGCCTTGTAGATGCCCAGCTCGTCCAGGCCCGTAACGTCCACGCGCAGCATGGGCAGCTTCTTCTTTCGAGGATCGTCGGGGGTATGGGTCAGCTGGACGGTCTCCCAAACGCCGTCGCCGTAGTAGGCGATGCTGCTGTACTCGGTCGCGCCCAGGACGGCGGGTGCCAGCTTGTGGTCTACGTAGCGTTGGATGCGCTTCTGGCGGGCGGTCATCATTGTTTGGAACCCTTCTCGTTGAACAGGCTTGTGTTGCGTTTCAACCACGACTCGAACTCGCTCACGAGCACGCCCCCGTACCTGTCGCCTTCCAGGTACCTGACTGGCAGCGGGTCCTCTTCGCGCGCGGCGAGCCTGTAGAGCGTGTCTGTGCTCTTATGCCATTCGCGTGCTAAATCGGGGATTGTGGTCATCGTCCTCATAGCTACGACACCGCGCTTCCATGCTCCCGCAGCCAGTCTTTGCGCTTGTTCCGCTGCTGCGTCTCGAAATCGACCCAACGGCAGTTGGACGGCTCGTAGTTGCCGAACGGGTTGATTCGGTCGATGGAGCATTCCGTCCCCTTGGCTTCTTCCCTGAACCCGTTGGCATGCGCCCACTCCCTGAACTTCAGGTAGTCGTGCCATTCGGGGCAGACCGTGACGCCATTAGCCCCGTAATCCACGTAGGACGGCGACTGCTCGCTCTCGCAGCGTTTGATCATCCCCTGCCAGACGAGGTAGAGGCGCTCGCGCTTGTACGCGCTCAGCGGGTCGGCCATCCTCTTAGGCTCGAGCCGCTTGTTTATCCGCTCCCTCAGCACCTTGTTGCGGCACTTCGCGCACATGGTCGTTTCTCCATTGAAGAGCTTTGCGCAGGAATCGACGAACTCGTAGTTGCCGCAGTCGCATTCGCAGATAGCGCCCGCGCGCCTCTCGCCGTACTGCGTGGCGGGATAAGCAACGACCACGAGCTTCCCGAACCTCTGCCCGATGTAGTCACCGCAATACTTGAGCATCTTGTGGTGAGGTTCGGCCTTTGTGGTTGTATGCGAGCAGGGGTAGGAACTCATGACTAGTCCTCTCGGCACGCGAGACGATCGAGCGTGCAGCCGAGCGCCTCGGCGAGCTTCACGGCGTTCTCCATGCCCATGGTGCAAGTGCCATCCTCGTAGCTCTGGATGGTCGGCTGCGGGACGGTGGACAGCTGCGACAGCTGCTTCTGGTCGTAACCCTTATCGACACGGAGGCTGCGCAGACGCAGGCCAGCCCTCTTCTTGTCGTACTTCATATCTCTCCCTTCAAAAAAGTACGTGTTTCGTACTTCGTCACCAAGTTTAGTACGATTCTCGTACTTGTCAACAACAAATTATTCCATTTCGGTATTTTTCTGATATATACTTGTCGTGCACTTCGGATGGTGCAGGAGGTTGGTCATGGAGTTAATGCTTAAGGAGCTGCGGAAGAAAAACCGCATCACCCAGGAGCAGCTTGCCGAGATGGTTGGTGCAACAAAAAGGAAGATTGGCGCGTGGGAGCGCGGGGAGAACGACATACCGATGGATTATGCCGTTTCCATCGCCGACGCCCTCGAATGCTCGGTGGATGAACTCGCCGGTCGTCTGTCTCGAGTCTATTCGACTCAGCTGAATTGGGCTGAGAGGCAGCTGGTGTCGATGTACCGCAGCATGGACGCGGAGGGGCGCAACGCCACGATGGAGTATGCGGCGTATCAAGCAGAGCGCCACCCCTCCGACAAGGGCACGGCGGCGGAGGTATAAGATGACGCGCAGCCACTTCGGAGCGGTGCAGAGATTGGACAAGGGCAGGTACCGCGTATCCGTCGAGGGCCCGAAGTCCGCAGACGGCAGGCGCACGCGCCGTTCTAAGGTCGTGCGCGGGACCCGCGAGGATGCCGAGGTCGAGCTTGCGAAGATGCGGCTCGATGCCGGGCTCGATTCCGAGCAGTTCGACTCGTGGACGTTCTCCCGCTACTGGGAGGCCGTGTACGCGCCCATCGTTGAGACCAAGGGCAAGGACACCGCACGCGGCATTAACGGGGCCTACAGGCGCAATCTGCTGCCGCTCTTCGGAGAAATGCGCATGGATGCCATATCCAAGAGGCTCATAGAGACGAAGCTGAACGCGATTCCCAACGAATCGGCGAGATGGGCAGCATTCAAAGCCATGCGGCAGGCGTTCAACTACGGATGGGATAACGAGCTGCTGTCGGCCAACCCCTTCCTCAAGAAGCCGAAGGTGCCCCAGCCGCGCAAGGTCGAGCAGGACACGCTCGACTCAAAGTCCCTCGCCGAATGGGCGATAGGGATGCGCGGCTACCGCTACGAGGCGGCGCTGCTTCTCATGGCGTTCTGCGGGCTGCGCCGCGAGGAGGCGTGCGCCCTCCGATGGGAGGATGTGTCCTTCGAGGATGGGTACGCTATCGTCCGTATCGACAAGACGAGCAAGGACGATGGCCTGTCCGAGACCAAGACCGAGAGATCGACCCGCACGGTCGTGTGCGCGGGATACGTGGCCGAGCGCCTGAGCGAGATCGCCGGCGACGGATGGCTGTGCGCGTCGGTCGCCGAGGGCTCGGAGGGGAAGCTGGTGAAGCCCCATTGGGTGTACGCGAGCTACAAGAAGTGGTGCAAGGCCCATGACGTGCGCTACATCCCGCCGCGCAACCTGCGCACGACGTATGCAACCGTCCAGCAGGCGAACGAAGTTGACTCCCTTGTGGTGTCGAGGGCGCTCGGCCACACGAAGCTGTCCACCGATTACGCGCATTATTTCATGGCGAACAAACCCGCGCAGATCGCCGCAGCGCAGGCTCTAGCGGATGCCGTCGGCGATAAGATGTAACACGATGTAACACGTCGGCATCTTGGATAAAGGGCGTTTTTCGTTGATTTCCCTGCTCAGAAGTGGAGCGGGCGACGGGAATCGAACCCGCGTCAGGAGCTTGGAAGAAAGCGTATCTGGGAAAACGCCGCAGGTCAGAAAGCAGTCCATCAGGCGTTTTTCAAAAGCGAGACCTTCTGAAACCTACTGATACCCCCTGACATGTAACACGATGTAACACGCTGTAGCACGAAAAAAGCCCCCGCAAGCAGGAGCCTGCGGGGGATGACGGCAGTAATTGTTGAAGGGTCGCCGTCGGACAGCAGTATAGCAGTTCGCGGATGCAAGAAAAGCCCCGCCCGACCGAAGCCGAGCGG
>DMNP01000064.1:1049-31108 GCA_003452695.1 Eggerthellaceae bacterium | reverse complement strand
CGTGGCCACGGCCTCGTAAGAGCCGACCGCAGCGGCGGTGGTCTGGCCGGACAGCGCATAGCCCGCACCCGCCGGCGCCTGCACCGACACGGGGCTTCCCGCAAAGGCGAAGGGCCCGAACTGCGGGACGGCCACGGTGCGGGTGATGCTCCATGCGAAGTCGATGGGGGCAGTCGTGTAATCGGGCCAGATATAGCCTTCCGCCAACGTGGCGCGAGCGATGTATTCGCCGGGGTCCGTGCCGCGCGTCGTGCCCGACAGGGCATAACCCGCATCGGCAGGCGCTTCTATGGACACTTCCGCGCCCGTCCACGCAAGCGCGAACTCCGGGAATTCGGCATAGGCGCGAATGTAGCCCGGCAGCAGGTCGCCGCTCTGCTCGCGCACGGCATTCGAAGCCGCCAGCTGGGGCTTTCTGCCCGGCTGCACATTCCACGATGCGGAAGGCCATCTGACGCAGGGCTCGTAGGCCACCGAACCCAACAAGTCGGCGTCTTCCAGGACCGCGCCGTTCAGGCCACCTGCCGAAGCGTCGGCATCGCCCGTTGCCACGGCGCTGCCGTCTACAAGCGTTCCCGCCCATGCATAGTTGCCCTGCAGCACGGGCGTGTTCCAGGCGCCATTGCCCCACGAGCGCTCGCAGGACGCCACGATGCGCTTGCCCCCTTCAACCGCTTGCGCAAGGCAGAGGTTGTCCGCAAGCGATGCATATCCGGATGCGTACCCGACAATGCCGCCCGCCTGCTCCTCGGAAGCCGAGATGCTGCCGCTGGCCAAGCACGACGACACCTGGCCCGTGCCCTCCAGCCCGCCGACGATGCCGCCGGCACGCCGCGCAGCCGAAACCGCGCCGCGATACTCGCAATTGGACACCGTGCCGCCCGTCTGGTACCCCACGATGCCGCCGACGCGCGCATTGCCCGACACATCGCCTTGAACGACGCAGTCGGTCACGCAGCTGGAATTGGCGGTCAACCCGCCGACAATCCCGCCGACGGCGGATGCCGCACCGCAACCGTCCACGTTTCCCGCGACCACGCAGCGCTCTATCGTGCAGTTCGATGTTGCGTATCCCACGACGGCGCCCAGACACGGATCGGCGTTGCCCTGCCGGTCGCTACTGCAATCAGCTTCTATGCGGCAATCGGAAAACGTCGTGCCGCTGGCAGAGCCGACCAGCCCGCCGTATCCGAAGTTCGTGCCCCACGAGCTGGCGGGACGCGACGCAAAGAAGCGGCCGCGCAAGACCACGTCGGCCACGCTGCTGCCGTTCGTGGACCTGTCGGCCAAAGCCCCCGCGTTCACGGCGTCGGCGGCGTTCACGTCCACGTCCAGGCACAGGTTGCGAACGCCGGCGCCTGCCATGGCGTAGAACAGCGCACCCGCGCCCGAAAACGCGATGGTATGCCCACGGCCGTCCACCTGCCCCGAGAACGACTTGCTCGCGCCCGCTCCGATGGTGGAAAGCGGCTGATCGCCGCAGTCGATGTCAGAGGTAATGGCGAAGTGCGCGTCCGCGAAGGACTCGCCGGCAGACACATAGGCGTCAAGCCGCTCCAGGTCTGCACGGGCGCCTATCCGATAGGGATCGTCGGGCGTGCCCGCGCCCTCGAAAGGCTGCTCGCAAACCGCATACAGCGAAACAGGGTCGCTGTAGACGCGCACGATGTAGGGATTGGCCGTGGAAACGAACTCTTCGGCTGCAGGGTCGGCCTTCCACCCTCGGAAAGTCTTGCCCTGCTCGGGCACGGCCGAGAAAGCCACCACGCCGTAGGGGCGCACGCCATCGGCCCCGAGCGGCGAGCCCGCATCCACTGTTCGGTGGTCCTCGTCGAGCACGGTCAGCGCACACGATGCAGTGCCCGCGCCGGCAATCCCCGAAACTGCGGTGTTGGGCGACGAGGTGAAATGCACGTCGTCCAAACATGCGTTCAGCGCCGTGCCGGCACGCGTCCATTTCACCGTATGCGGCCCTTCGCCGTCCAGCTGCACGACCATCGTCGCCCATTTCACCGACGACGACGAGTTCGCCCCGAGCGGCACGACGCTGCTGTCCGTGAACCAGTCGTAGGAGCGGTTGGGAGCGGCATTCGGGTTCTCGACGCCGTCGACCGTCAGGTTCAACTTGTTCGTATAGGCGCCTTGGGCGCTGAACTTCCAGTCGAAGACAAGCCAGCCGGGGCCTTGCACGGTAGCTGCAAGCTCGGTGTTCTTCCCAGCAGCCAGGCAATCGCGGTCGCCATCCGAAAGCACCGATAAGTCCGCTGTGCCCGTGCTGGCAAGCTGGACGGCCGATTCGCCCGGGCGCAATGCGACGGACAAATCGACTGCGCTTTCCTGCGCGGACAGGCGCCCCGCGGCGTAATCGACGCTCGCCGCATCGTCTGCCCCCTGCGCATGGGCAGAGCCGACCGTAAGCCCCAAGACGAGAGAGAGCGCGCACCACGCAACCCCCAGCCAAGCGCCCGTTCCAAGCCGTCTCCGATTGCCGCACTGCATGGCGCCACCTCTTTCCGCATCGCCCGTTTGCCCTATTATCTTCCTTGCACTATATATCATTTCAAGGCGAATATCTCTACCCGCCCCCACCGCTTGCCGGACCATGGGCGGTAACGCGGCGATTGGCGCCCATGGCCTGGCCGGTGGAGAAGCGGCTGTTCGTGAACACCAAGAAAACGCCCATGAACAGCACGTCGACGACCACCCAGAACCAGGCGGAGGCAACATCGCCTGCCATCCAGTCGTAGTAGATGGCAAGCGGGATGGTCTGCGTTACGCCCGCATAGTTGCCGGCAAAGAACACGGTAGCGCCGAATTCTCCCAAGGCGCGCGAGAAGGAAAGCGCCGCGCCCGCAGCGAGCGACGGCGCAGAAAGGGGTACCGTAATCCGGACGAACACGCGCGCCTCCGACCACCCGAGCGTCCGCGCGGCGTCCAGCATGTCCGCATCCACGCTTTCGAACGCACCCCGCGCCGCACGGTACATGAACGGCGCTGCAACCACCGCGGCGGCAATGACCGCCGCCGGCCAGGTGGACACGATGCTCACGCCATGTTCGACAAGCCAGGCGCCCGTGGGACTGTTCTTGCCGAACACGTACACCAGCACCAGGCCGCATGCCGAGGGCGGAAGCACCATGGGCACGAGAAACAGCATGTCGATAACGCTTTTCAGACGGCTGCGAAAGCGCAGAGCTAGCCATGCGCAGAGCACGCCAACCACCACGACGATAAGCATGGCGGCAAGAGCAGTGCGAGCCGACACCCACAGGGGGCTGAAATCTACACGCGCCAAAAACGAGAGCACACCGGCGTCCGCCTCGCCGTCCTCGGCGACGGATCGCGCCTCGTGCCCCGGAACGAGGGTGCCGTAATCGCAGAACAGCACCGTTGGAACAGCATTCGGCGACGATACGCCAGCGTAGGTGCGCCCTTCGGATTCCACGGCGAATCGAAACGTGAAAGCACCCTGCTCGTGAATGCGTTCGGTGGTAACTGTTACAGGTGCGTCAATGTCGCTCAGGGGCACGCCCCCGTTGGCGCTGCGGGCATCGCTATCGGCGAAGAGCGCTGCAAGGGCCGCGCAGTCGGCTGGGTCTTTCACATTCACGCCCAAGCGGGCGGCCACATCGGGGGCCAAGTAGAGCACGACCGCATCGGAAAGGGCGACGAGCACCGCGTTGTCGGCGTTGCCCGTTATATAGCGGTAGCCCACGTCCCGGCCATCGGGAAGGAGCTGCGCACTGCCCTTCTGCGCCCGATGGAAATCGACGATGCCAACGTCCATCCCGCTTCCCGCTGCGGCATCGGATTCCTGCGGCACCACGGTGGCCGCACGGGCCATGCCAGGAAGCAGCGCACATGCACATACCAGCGCAAGCAGCAGCGCAAACGGCACGGCAGGCCCGAATGCCCGAACCACCCGCACGGCTATTTCAGCTCGAAGCCATTGTCCTGCCAAACGGCCAGGGCATCGGGGTCGGTCATGCAGAACTTCAGGAACGCCTCCGCTTCCTGCTGGTGCTGCGAACCGGCGAGAACGGCACCCGGGTACGTTATAATCTTATGCATTTCCTCGGGCACGGTGTATATGCTTTCAATGCCGTCGTAGCGATACAGGTCCGATGTGTACACGAACCCCACGTCGCAGTTGCCCGACGCCACCCATTGGGCGCACGTGCCCACTTGGTTCGCAACGGCTATCTTGTCGGCAATGCTGGGGTCGTAGGCCCCGCCTTCGCCTTCCGAGCTGGAATAGAGCGGCTGCCCGTAATCGGCCGAGTTCAGCGATTGGTTGGCGTACTTGCCAGCGGGCACGAACGTCGGATCGCCCACTGCGATGCGCTTTATCTGGTCCGATTTCAGATCCGTTAGATTGGTCACCCGCATGCCGCTTCCCTTGGCCGCGCACAGCTCCAAATCGTTGCCGAACATCGTCACGCGCGATTCGGGCACGATGAAGGCTTCGGCATCGTCCATCGTCGCCTTCGATGCCGTTATCAGGATATCGGCACTTGCGCCCGCCTGAATTTCCTGCACCAGGTCGCCCGATGCCTTGAACTGCGAATCGGCAAACGTAACCTCCGGGTGCCGCTCGGTATACAACGCCTGCACAAGCGGCATGGCCTGCTCCAACGAATTCGCCGCGAAGATCTGCAACTGCACGGAACTTTTCGACCGCTCCGCCTGGCTGCCCGCCGCGCTGCTGGCCGAGCTGGACGCCTGGCCGCCGCATCCCGCCAACGCGGCCATGCACAGCGCCAGCAGGAACACGATGCCGACCGCCGCCTTCCCCACGGGGCGCGCACATGGCGCGAAGCGCCCCTTGCCCGTCGTCCTCATCGTCGTTACCATGGCAACTCCTCTCATCGGTCCTGCCCTGCGGGGGCCACGTCGTAGGGAAGTCCATCGGGCATCGGCTCGACGGCCACCTGGGCCTCGCTCACGTTTTCCGTGTAGAACTCGTTATACGCATCGTCCGCCTGCTGGCGTGCCAGCTCGGCCCGGAATTCGTCCAACAGCTCGGAGGGGAACTTGGAAAGCTTCATGCGACCCACGTAGTCGTGCGCGGGAAACCGGTCGGTCAGCACGATAACATAGTAGCCATCGTCCGACTCCACCACGTCCGACACGTCCCCCACCTCGCGCAGGTCGCCGAGCGCCCTGTTGTAGGCAATGCTGGGCGTGGAATAGTAGTCGTAGCCCATGTCGCCCGTATCGGAATGGTCCTTGGAAGAGAACTCGGCGAACACGTCGGCGAAGTCCGCACCGGAATCGAGCGCCGCCTTCGCCTGCTGGGCCTTGGCCTTGGCCGCCATGTTTCCGCCCGATTCCATGCCCGAGGGCACGAACACCGCCGACGAGCGCTTGGTGGTCATGGCGTTCACGCGGCTGTTGGCATAGTCTTCCAAATCGTCGTCCGACACCGCCGCCGGATCGGCGAAATGGTCCTTTATCTTCTGTTTCAGCAAGTCGGACTTCACGCTGAGCGCATAGGCGTCTTCGGTATAGCCCGACTTTATAAGCGCGCTCGTCCAGGCAAGGTCGCTTGCGTACTGCTCTTTCTGGCGGGCCAGCGCCTCCTGCACTTCCTCGTCGGAAACCGATTCGCCCACCAGTCCGGCGGCGCGCTCCACCAGCCAGTTCTCGGCCAGGTACTGCACCACTTCCTTGCGAAGCGCCTCGGCCGTCGTGTTCTTGGCGGCAAGCCAGGCCGCCCAATCCTCGTCGGATGTTGCCGCACATCCCTCGCGGTATTGCGCAAGGTAATCGATTACCTCCTGCTCGGTGAAGACGCGGTCGAACACGCGCCCGGCTTCGCGGTTGTCTGCATCGCCTGCGCACGAGCCGAGCAGGCACGCGCACATCAGGGCGGCGGCCAGCACCGCCCATGCCACCGACGAGGCCAGAATCGCACGACTACGGCCGCGTTCACGAACCCGGGACGTCATTCTTCCACCTTCACGTACAGCTGCCCGGTTTCGGGGTCGCGGTAGGTTACGCCCACTTCCTCGTAGCCCCGACCGCCGTCTTCGGTGGAATCGGTTAGCATATCGGGGTTTTCGATCTGGGTCATGTCGCCTGTTTGCGTAGCCTGCGTCAGATCCGCGTTCAACGGCACGTCGTATTTCACGACCAGGGCCAACAGCAGCCCGCACGCGAACACCAGCATGGCATCCACCAGGTTGCTCGTGCCGCCCATGGGGTCGACGTCCTCGTCGACCGGCACCGGATTCGCGAAGCCCGACGCGTTGAAGTCGCGCCGCGGCCCGGTGCTGAATTCCCTGCTACGCTTGCTCATCGCCGCTTCCTTCCGCATCGCGTCCTTCCGCATCGCATTTTTCTGCGCTCTCGCCCTGCCCCGCACCTGCGGGAACGAGGTCCATGGGGGACGTGTAGGCTAGGTCGCCTTGTTCTTCCAGGTCGGCAATCCGGTCGAACAGCGTGGCCTGCATGGCCTCTAGAGCGTTGGCGTAATCGGCGTTCCAGCGCTTGCGCACCTTGGAAATGCACAGGCAGACGACGGCCGTGATAAGCCCGACCACCGTGGTGTTGAAGGCAACGAGCAGCGACTGGGCCAGCAGGGCCATGTCCCCCTTGGAAAGCGCGTCGATACCCGGACCGAGCGGGATGAGCGTGCCCATCAGGCCCACCATCGGTGCAATTTTTGCGGCAAGGTCGGCTATGGCGGTTATGCGGTCGTAGCGCTTGCCCGCTTCGAACACGGCACGCTTGGCGGTGTTCCACCGTGCCTCCTCGGGCAAATCGCGTGCGTTGAACAGCGCCATCAGCGCCAATTTCTGGCGCTTTATCAGCGCGGCACCCGCGATGGCGCCCGGCAGCTGCTGACAGCTGGATTCCTCTATCTGTCGCAGGAACGCCGGCACCGACACCTTGAATCGGCGCCTTTCGGTGAAGTATTCAACGACGGTCATGACCAGCAGCACGAAGGTGATCACCACCAGCACCAGAAGCACCACGACAACGGGATACATCGCCCCCTGCGATATTACGTTCAGAATGCTGAGCAAATCCATGTCCTCGACCTATCCTTTCCCCGGATTGCCGGTTTGCCAATCTTTTCGATGCGGTACGCGACCGCTACTTCCTGCGAAACGGCCGTCGGCGCATCGGCGCGCTGGCGCCTTCGGGACGCGCCGGCGCCCACACCGCCCTCAGGGGCCTGGTCTGCCGTCGGTAGTCGCCCATCTGCAACGCGATGCCGACAACGGCCAGCAACGCGATGACCGCAAGCCATGCAGCCGGTGCCCAGCCTGCCTCGGCGGCTACGGCGCCGTCGGGCGCGGCCTGCGTCCGCAGCGCGTACAGGTGCGTTTCCTTCTGCGAAGCGTCGGCCGTCTGACCCAAGACCGCCGAATCGCTTCCCTGGCCCTGGGCGCTCGTCTGGTCGAGGCCCGCGTCGCTTGAGCCCCTCAGCTCCAATCGTGGCGAGCTTTCGCCTGCCACATAGTGGTCGTTTTCCGAATCAGTGCTGTTCAGACGGTCTATTACCTCGCGGGAATTCATCTTGGCCAGCGAAACCGCCTGCCCGGCCTCTATCGTGCCGTTCTGGAACAGCACCCCGGTCTGGCTCGACGCTTTGGCACTGTCCTCGAGATAATAGTTGGAGTTGTTGCGCACGGTGGTACCGCCATCGTTATTGGCGCCCACCCATTCCTCGGCGAAACCGCTCGTGGAACCCAGTATGGCCGAGACGTTGGATCCGTTGCCCGCCACATCGCCCACGTTGTAGCAACTCGTTACGTCGAAGGAGGTCTTGCCGGTATGGGCCGACACGTGGCGCCCCACGATGCCGCCGGCCGACGCCACCTCTTCGGGCGACGAGCCCAGCACGCTGCCGGCGTTGTAGCAGTATTCCACCGACGACGCCAGGCCCGATATGGATCCCGCAATGCCGCCCGTCGAGGGCAGGTTAGCAGACGATACGGCGCCGGTGTTCGAGCAATCGGTTAGCTGGTAGTTGCCATACGTGGCCGTGGAGCCCACGATGCCGCCGCAGCCCTTCACGTACATGTCTACATAGTTGGACGCCTCGGCCACGATTGCGCCATGGTTCTCGCACTGAGCCACCACGATGGTCTGGTCGTCGTCGGCGATGCCCAGCGACCCGGCGATGCCGCCCACGCCACCGCCCTGCTCGGTAATGCCCCCGCATTCCACCGTGCCATAGTTCACCAGATTCTCCAACCGCGATGGCGTTGCGCCGTTGCGTTCGACGTAGGTGTCCACGACGTAGGCCACGATGCCGCCGGCGGTGCTGGAATAGCCCCCGTCGCCGGATTTGAACAAGGTCTTCACGTTCACGTAGCTGGTTATGCCCGAAAGCGTGGTGCGTCCCATTTCCGCGACGACGCCCGCCGCCTGCCATCCGGTGGTCACGCTGCCGTACAGCGTGAAATCGCGGATGGTGGCATCGGCGCACTCGCCGAACAACGCCTGGCCATGGTAGGCGTTTTCGATATAGAGGTTGCGGATGGCATGCCCCCGCCCGTCGAACGTCCCCTTGAACGGCGACATGCCCCAGTAGTTGGCCTCGTTGCACCCGATGGGAAACCACTGATGGCCCGCCAGGTCCACGTCGTCGGCCAGGTACAGCGTCTTGCCCTCGAACGTAACGCCCCGCTTGGTGGTGAGCACGGCCAGGCCGGCCAGCTGCTCGGCCCCCTGCAGGAAATAGGACGTGTCGGACTCGCGCCCGTCGTACCACGACGTGTCGGCGAAGTTTGCCCAGATGTCGGCCGCATAGTCTTTCATGGCCACCGCGTCGTCGGTGTCGTAGGACACGCCGTCGCTGGTCATGGCAGGAACCGCCCATGCGCGGACGCCTGCTGCTGGATACATGCCCGACAGGGAAAGGGAGGTAATCAACACGAGGATTGTTGCAAGCGCGAACGCGACTCGAGCGCTCAGGGCGCGCGCGCCAACATCTACCAGGTTTTCGGATGTTCGTCTTCCCACGCGTCCCACACCTCCGCTCCGTTCGTCGCGGCAATGTCATCGGCGTTGCCGTTGGTGGCGGCCAGCTCGCCGGTGTTCTCGCATTCCTCGAACACGACTGCGGAGTCTTCCAGGTACCCGACGATGCCGCCCACATGGGCACGCTCGTCTGCGGCGTTCGCACCCACGCGGGCCGTGTTGGACAGCTTGCGCAGCTCGATGCCCTCGGCGTATTCCCCCTTCGGCTCTTCCTTCGCGCTACGCTGGTAGGGCATAAGCGCCCCTACGACGCCGCCCACCGAGAGGACCGTCGAGCACGCCACTTCCCCATTGTTCACCAGATTCGACACGATATCGGTTCCATGCACTCCGATTACGCCCACGACACCGCCGACTGCCTCGTCGCGCTCGTCCGTTTCGCAGTACACCGTTACCGCGCCGTCGTTCACCAGATTGTCCACGGTCAACGTGAAGCCATCGGTGTTGGCTATCGTGCCCACAACGCCGCCTGCGCTGCACGCACGCGCCGACACGTCGCCTTCGTTTGTCAGGTTTTCCAGCTTCGCGCTGGTAACGTCGGCCCGGGCGATGCCCAGCCAAATGCCGCACACGCCGCCCACGTCTGCGGTTACGGGGTAATAGCTGGTAGCGGTTTTCGTCGATGCCACCTTGCAGCGGTTCGTGCAGTTCGCAAGCGAACCGCCGTCGATCTCGCCGACCACGCCGCCAACGCGCACCTGGCCGGTCACCTTGCCTTCGACCGTCAGGTTCTGTATATCCCCGCCGCTCGCGCTGCCGAACAGCCCCGCATGGTCCCAGGTGTCCTCTTGCACGTTCATCCCCGAAATCGTATGCCCGCCGCCATCGAAGCTTCCCTTGAACACGTTGTACGTGCCGCCCATGTTGCGCCCGTCGCCGATGGGCTTCGTGGGAATGTCGTACAGGTCCAGGTTGCGCGCCAAGGTGAAGCGAATGCCTTCCAAGCTAGTCCCGTCGTTGCAGAGCTTGCGCATGCCGGCCAGCTGTTCGGCGGTGGTTATGTTCATCGACGTCATACCCGCGGAATACCAGCTGGTGTCGGCCGTGCCGTCCCATACGTCGGTCGAATGGGAGAACACCATGCGCGAAACGATGAAGGCAGCTATGGCCACCACGGCTATCGCGGCTACGACGATTGCGACCGCCTTTGGATTGACGCGGCGCTTGGCCACTGCGGCAACTTCGCGGGCCGCATCGGGCACCGGACGGCTTTCCGCGTCCGATAGCGTTTGGCCTCGGTCGGACTGCGACCCCCGCTCCTTCTGGGCGGACAGTTCGGCTTCCAGCATTAGCTCCTCGGCGGTTTTCTTGCGCGCCATAGGCTATTCCTCCTCGTCCCATTCGCGCAGGTAATACAATTTGCCCGTATCGGTATCCCGGTACAGCACGCCCATGTTCTCGTACACGTTCTCGCCAGCCGCCTGCGCGGGATCGTTGCTGGCAACGGCCAGCTCGGGGTTGCCCTCCACATCCACGAGATTGCCCGTTTCCTGCACTACCTCGTAATGCGGGGCAACGTTCAGGTTCCAGTGCACGACAAGGGTTATCATCAGCCCGCATGCCAACACCAGCATGCAATCGGCCAAGTTGGAAAGGCCGCTCATCGGATCGCCCGTTTCCAGGTCGTCCGCATCGTCGACCGCAAAGTTGTCGGCCATAACATCGCGATGCCTACTCATGGCCGCCCTCCGCTGTTGCAACGGGCGAATCGAAGCCGCCCGGGGAAGAAGCCGGAGCAGACCCGAGCACGGCAGAAGCCGTTGGCTGCTCGGGTGCGCCATTCGACGCGGTGCGCGCCCGGCCGTTAACCCAACCCTTGTCGGAGCCGCCCGTGCTGCGCTGGTCTTCGGGCATGTTTCCGATGCGTTCGAGCAGCGTGGTAACTGCTGCCTCGAGCGATGCCTGATACGACGCATACCAGCGCTTGCGCACACGAGCCATAACGAACATAACAGCCGCCACGATAAGCCCGGTGACCGTCGTATCGAATGCGACGAGCATGGCTTGCGCCATGACGGTCCCGTCTCCCCGCCCAAATGCGACGATACCGGGCCCAAGGGGGATAAGCGTGCCCATAAGGCCCACCATGGGCGCGAGCTTGGCAACGGCGTCGTTGCGAGAAACCACCTTCTGCCTGCGCGCCTTCTCGCCGACGAGCAGCCGCTTGGCCAGCGCCCAAAGCCCCTCTTCATCCAAATCTCGGTTCTCGAACACGGTCTGCAGCACATCGCGCTGCTCGAACAACAACCCGCTGTGCGCTATCGTTGCGGGCATCTCCGCCACCGGCGTTTCCTTTATCGCACGCAGAAATTTTGGGATGACCACGGTGAAATGCCTGCGCTCTCGCGCGAATTCCACGACGACCGACCCAACGGAGAACAGTGCATAGCAGACCATAGCCAGCAATAGCACGATGACTGGATACAAAACGGCCTGCGATATAACATGCAGCGCATTCTGCAGTTGTACGAGCACATCGCCCATTCCATCAGCTCCTTCCGATACGCATGCGCATCAGGCGCCCACGTATGCGACCGAACGGCGGCACGATTGGGAAAACGACCGGTTCTCGTAGACAAAGCCAGCGGCCAGAAAGCCAATCGCCAACACCGCCATGGACACGCGCGCGGCCAGCGGCAGGGCATCTCCCGCGCCTGCATCCTGCTCACGCCGTTCGGGAACGGCGGCCACCTCCACCATCTTCATCGCCCTGCCCGCTTCCTGCTCCTGCGGGGCATCCTCGGAGTCTTCGGGCGCAGCCACTTGGTCGTCGGCCGGCTCTTCCACATCTTCATTGGGATTGTCGACTGCCACATCAGGGACGACCTCGATGTCTTCGGGCGCGTCCAGACCGCTCGGCGCCGCGACAACGGCAGCGGCGGCAGCGGCACTGGTGCCACCAGAATCCTGCGCAACCGTCGCAATGCCCGCGCTTTCATCGGAGTGCCGGCCATCCGGGTCGACCGAGCCCGCATCGCCTGCAGCATCCGAGTCGACCGAGCCCGTCGCGCCTTGCCTGTCGTTGCGCGCGGGATCGCCGACTTTATCGCTGCCATCATCGGCGGGACCGGACGGGTTCTGGTAGTCGCCTTCGCTTTCCCGGCCAGCGCCAGAGCTCCTTCCATCCTGCGAGCTGGAATCGGTCTGATCGCCCGCACCGGCATCGCGCGAGTTTCCCCCTTCACTGGGCTCGTCTTCGGTTTCCGGTTCGTCGGAATCGTCCACCGCTCCTCCTCGGCCGGGGTTTATACCCGGATACATCCATGTCAGCACCGGCAGCCCACCGGCAATCGACGATGATATGGAGAAGCTGGTGGTGCCCTCGTTCACCAGGTCCAGAAAGCTCTGCTTCTGCATGGCCTGCGCCGTGCGCGCGGCACCGCGATTCGTGCCGCCCGAACCCGCGCCGTATGCGACGTCGCAGGCGCTCTTCAGCGTGAAGTTGTTGGACAACGATTGGCCACTGCGCGATGCAGATCCCACGACTCCCCCGTACTGGTTGCCATGCACCACGCCCATGTTCAGCGAATTTCGCACGCTGCCACCGACAGACCCCAGGTATCCCACGACGCCACCCGCGTTATTGGCCCCCGACACATCGCCCCTGTTCTCCGAAAACGACAGGGACGACCCGTTCCCGCCAAGGTACCCGGCAACGCCGCCGACAGAAATGCAATTGTCGGATGCAATCGCGCCCTCGTTGGCGCATGCTTCCACTATGTAGGTTCCATAATCGCCGGCCGTGGAGCCAAGCACGCCTCCGACTGCCCTGTTGGCAGCATCCAGCCCGTAGCGCGCCGGCAACACGTTCACATCGCCGTAGTTCACGCATTGCGAAAGCGTGGTCGAAAAACCGTCTGCGTTGTACAGAAATCCAACAACACCCGCGGTGTAGTAGCTGGTGGCATAGATATCCCCTTGGTTGACCAGGTTCTCGAACACATGATTCGAAGACGGGTTGCTCGTGGCCACATAGCACACCACGCCTGCAGCACGCCCTTCGTGATTGGTGCCCGCGTTATACGTGTAGGCATCCACCGTGCAGGTGTTAACAAGGTTTATCAGGTCGGAATCGGTACACATCGACACGATGCCGCCAACGTATTCGCTTCCGCGCACTTCCCCCGACACCGTAAGGTTGGCAATCGTTGCGTGCGAGACGCTGCCGAACAAAGCGTTGTAGTAGCCGCTGTCGTCGATGAGCAGGTTGCTTACGGTATGGCCCTGGCCATCGAAGGTGCCCTGGAACGATTCGCCGGACGTGTAGGCGGTGCCGATGGGGCGCCAGTTCACCCCGTTTGAGCAAATGCCCGAAAGATCGATGTCGTTTGCCAGCAGCACGGTCTTGCCCGCAAATGTGACGTGCTCCACGTCCACCAGGTACGCAAGGCCCGCAAGCTGGCTGGCCGTGGAAAGCACGTACGACGATTTTGCATCGTCGTACCACGACAGGTCGCACATGTCTTTGCTGGGAACGACTGCATGCGCTGGCCCCGGAGACAACCCGAACGCCAAGGCAAGGCAAAGCAGCCCCACAATCAGGAATTTCGCGGAGCTTTTCTGCTGCGGCAGCTGTTTCAGCCCATATCCAAAAGACCGTCCGCTATTTCCACCGAAGCGCAGAGCCACCTTCGCGTTTCTTTCCCCTTCGAAATCCTCGTGCTATTCATAGATACGTATTATTCTCATAACCATTTATTTTTCAAGAAGTCTAATTGAATTCGCATTGAAAGGAATCAGATTGGACTTTTTGCGACCGGGCCATGGGCAGCAACCATGCTTCTTGGTTCCTGAATGAAGTTTTGCGGGTTGCTTGCCTTCAATATGAAATATAATCTTGCATGGCAATATCCCAACGAAAGGAGAATTATGTTCCAACCGCAAGGACAGTTTCCTCCGCAGCCCGCTAATCCGTTCTTTTCGGCTTATCCGCCCCAGCAACAGGCCTGGGGGGCAATGCCTCCCCTGCCACCCGTCCCCCCGATGATGCCGCAAGGCGCTCCGGTGCAGTACATCTACGTGTATGTGCCGTATCCCGTGCCCGCAGGCGCGGGAATGCCCGGTCCAGGCCCCATGGGACCTTGCGGGCCGCACGGCCACGGGCCGATGGGACGAGGGCACGGCCCCGAGGGCTACGGCGGACATGGGCCCATGGGACACGGGCACGAGGGCTACGGCGGACCGCACGGGCACGAGGGCTACGGCGGACCGAAGGGCCACGGGCACGGTCATGGGCCCGTGGGATACGGCGGACCGCACGGGCACGAGGGCTACGGCGGCAAGGGCCACGGGCACGGCCCCGAGAGCTACGGCGGACCGCACGGGCACGAGGGCTACGGCGGACCGAAGGGCCACGGGCACGGTCATGGGCCCGAGGGATACGGCGGCAAGGGCCACGGGCCCGAAGGCTACGGCGGGCCGCATGGCGGCAAGGGCCACGGGCCAAAGCCGGAAGGCTACGGCGGAGAGGGCTACGGTGGCAAGGCGAAAGAGAACGCCGACATCGATAAAGCCGAACCCGCTCAGGCAGAAGAAGCCAAGTCCGACGAGGCCTAGCGCAACACGCTTCAAGCCACTTATGCGCAAACCGCGCGCACTTTAGCGGACTTGTCTTGGCAGATAGCAAGCTGAAAACGCGCTCGCCATGACAAAATCAGCGCAGGCGGTGTAACGGGGTGTGCAATCGCCGGCGAAATGAAAACCGCTTTGCCGCAATGCCAACCAAACAACCGAGGGGCCCGCATGTGTGGGCTCCTTGTCTACGATACGAGGTGCTCATGCAAACCAGCCCACGCGATACCCCCAGCGGCAATCCGCAAGCATTTTCCACCGAGACACAATCGGCACCACCCACCGTCGGCCTGAGCATAAGCCTCTGCGAGGTTGCACAGCCCGACGCCACCGTCGAGCAACTGGAAAACATGTTGCAACGCACCTGCTGGGAAGCGGGCTTTCCCCGCTGCGAACGCATCTATGCCGGTTCGTATTTCTGCGAGAACTACTTCTGCGGGCTGTACGACCAGTTCCACGAATCGCTTCGACAGCTCTGCCAGCGCTACGACCTGGCGGCAACGCTGGTTGTTCCCATCGTCGGCCAGGCGTTCCTGCAACGCGTCGATGCGCGCATAGACGAGATTCTGAACCGGTTCGACGACGTGTACGACGAGGTGGTCGTGAACGACGTGGCCGCCTTCTTCGAGCTGCAGCAGCGAACCGACAAGCGCCTGGGCCTCGGACGCCTGATGCAGAAGGAACAGCGCGATGCGCGCATACGCCGCATGATGGAACGCACCGCCATGCCCGAGCTTTCACCCGAACATCTGGAATGCCTGGGCGAGTGCACGACACGCCCGCTTATCGAAGCGGATCCGACCGCCGACGTGGTGGACGTGTCGCGCATGCTTGAAGCCGTCCCCTCCGCCGAAATAGCCCTTCACCTGCCCTATTGCTTTGCAACCACGGGGCGTAACTGCGGACCTGCCTCCATCGACGAGCCAGTGGACGACAAGTTCGTCCTCGGACGTGGGTGCTCGCGGCATTGCCTGCGCATGAAACAGGGATACCTGACCGATGGCAACGTGCGTTACCTGAAACACGGCCGCACGTTCTTCTACGACAACGAGGCCTGCGCCATTGCCGGCACGAGCGCGTGGCGTATCATATACTCGGCAACCGCCGAAACGATGGCATAGGCAAACCCCGCGAACGAGGAAAGGCGAAGCGCATGGGTTTTTAAACCCTCGAACGGTATGAATAAGCCAATGGATAGACACATTGCCGCCTTAAACCACTATCGCCGACCGACTCTTCCCCGTTGATTTGCGCCGCCGACGAAGGCGGCGGAATGGAGCAAAGCATGACCGCGCTGGTGCCGCTGAACAACCCCACCGCCCTGCCCCGCCTGCACGAAGCGGGCGTGGGAGAAGTGTACGTGGGATTCCACGACGACGAATGGGAGCGTCGTTTCGGCGACGCCGAGTTGAACCGCATGTCGGGCTTCGGGCTGGAGGCGAATCCGTTCGATTTCGGGGAAATGTGCACGCAGATCGAACGCGCCCGCAGCTTGGGCATGCATGCGTTCGTGTGCTTCAACGCCACCTCGTATTCGCGCGACCAGCTGGCCTTCATGGCCGAAGCCTATTTCCCGCGCCTGAAAAGCGCCGGGGCCCATGGCGTTATCCTGTCTAGCCTAGGAGGCATCGATGCAGCACGGCAGGCAGGGCTGAACGTAACCATGTCCACGATTGCCGGCGTGTACAACGCGCACCTGGCGGCGTTCTACCGCGACCGCGGGGCCACGCGCATCATATTGCCGCGCGACTTGGCCTCAGACGAAGTGGCCGGCATCGTGCGCACGGTTCCTGACGTGGAATACGAAGTGTTCATGATGCGCAACGGCTGCTTGTTCTCGGATTCGCATTGCCTGGGCTGCCATCGTGCGGGCAACCCGTCGCTCTGCATGTCGTTGCGTACGGGCGAGCATCGCATCTGGCTTGCCAACGATGCGCGCAACCTGCGTGGCACCGAGGGCGCAAACGAAGAATTCCTGCAACGCGCCTGGGAAAACGACCAGCTGCTGAACGAACAGTACCATCGCCGCACCTGCGGACTGTGCGCGCTGTGGCGCTTCGAGCAGCTGGGCATCGACGCCTACAAGGTAGTCGGCCGCGGCGACGACGTGGACGACCTGTGCTCCGATGCCGCCCTGGTCATGCGCAACCTGGCCAGAGCGCGCTCGTGCGCGACCGAGCAAGACTACTTGCAGAGCATGGAACTGCCGCGCGACCCCGAAACGCTGTGCGGCATGCGCGGCCTGTCGTGCTACTACCCCGAACTCCGACGAGGCAAACGCGCATCGGCGTCGTAGCGCAGGATGCAATCCGAAGCTGGCGACACCTATCGGCGCTCGCCCCACGGGTCGACCAGCGCGAAGGACAGGATGCGATCGGTGGCGTAGCCGTCGCAGGCGGACATGAAGCGGCGGCGGAACGCGGCAACTTCGGACGGGTCGAAGGAATCGCGCACGCGGGCCAGGTAGTCGGCCAAGCCTGCCGAATCGGCGAAAACGGGGCCGGGGGTCATGTCGTCGAAATCGTAGTAGAAACTGCGCGATTGCGAGAACTCCCGCAAGTCCGGCGCGAAAAACGCCATGGGGCGCCCGAACAGCGAGAACTCGAAGACCACCGATGAGTAATCGGTTATGAGCACGTCGGCCACAGTAAGCGCGTCATCGATGGAGACGAGTCCCGTTACATCGAAGGCGAAATCGCGGCACGACTCCGGAATGGGCGGCCGGTCGTTTGCACGCACGTGCGGATGGTGCTTCACCAGGACCACGGTATCGTCGCCGATGGCTCGGCGCAGAAGGTCCAGGTCGGGCAGCGCCGGAGCCGACGGCCTGCCCGGCGTTCCGCGAAACGTCGGGGCGTACAGCACGACGCGCTTGTCGATGGCCTGGGGCACCGCACGCCACACCTGCTCCACCGCGTTGCGGATGAAGGAATCGTCGAAGAACACGTCGGTGCGGCTCGTGCCGAGCGGCTGAATTACCTGCTCGCGACCGACCAGGTTCATGGCGTCGGCATAGGCCCACACCACTTCGGGGCTGCTGACGGAAACGAGCGAGAGGTTCTCGTAGAACGGATGGCGCTCTATTTCGGCGCGCGTAAGCCCATAGGACAGCTCGGCCGTGCTCATGCCGAATTTCTTGAAGGCGCCGCACGCATGCCATAGCTGCACGACGCGCGTCTCGGGACGCAGCGGCAGGCAGCTGACCACATCGGATGCATCGCAGAGAAAGATCGCGCGCGCCGTGGCGGCCTCGCGGGCGAAAGCCTGGCAATTGGCCAGGTAGCGCGGCATGGGCAGACGGTGCTTGCCCAGCGAGACGAAACGGGCGTCGTAAGCGGGATCTTGCGCCACGCGCGCCCATATCACCTTGAAGGCCTCGGGCAGCTCCTGGCGCGTGGGCTCGACGAAGAGAACCTTGCGCGGGTCGATGGGCACGATGTCCCCCGCACCCGCAGCGCCACCCACGACAGCGCCCGCGCCGGCGTCCAACTCGCCGCCCGGAGCGAAACGCCCTGGCGTCGCGAGCGCCTGGCGATAGGCACGCGGAATCCTCCATCCCAAGCCATAGTCCTTGGCAATGCGCATGACGCCCCGGCGCGCAACGGCCTTGGCGCGCGCCGGCAAAGACGGCAGCGCATCCGTTGCATTCAAGCCAGCCGGCCGCCGCTCCTCCGACTCGACGGTGCCACCCAACGTGTCGTCTGCGCCCTCGGAGACCGGTACCGGCCAAATTTCGCAGAAGATGCGCTCGGTCGCATGACCGTCGCAGGCGCTCATGAAGCGGTTCCTGAACGCCCGGACATCCGACAGGTCCACCGTGCCAGCCTGCACGCTGCGCGCGAACGCGGCCACTTCCCCGGTCGTGGAGACAATCGGGCCCGGGCACATCTGCTCGTAGGGATAGTAGAAGCCGCGCCAGTCGTCGTAGTCGCGCAGGTCGTACGCGAAGAAGCACAGGGGGCGGCCCATCAGCGAGTATTCGAAGATGACTGACGAATAATCCGTGACCAGCGCATCGGCGCACGCCAGCAGCTCGTCTATGTTCATGGAACGCGAAAGGTCGAAGGCGAAATCCGCGCAATCGACCGGAATGGGCGGAAGCGCCTTCACCAAGGGATGATGCTTCACGACCAACACCCAGTCGTCGCCCAGCTCGGCGCGCAGCGCCCGCACGTCCAGCTGCGCCGGTGCCTTCGCCGAACCCAGCTCTCCCCGAAACGTCGGTGCATACAGCAGCACGCGCTTGCCGTGCGCCTCGGGCACGGCATCGTGCAGGTTCTGCGCAGCCTTCAACAGGAAACCCTGGTCGAAGAACTTGTCGGTGCGGCTGACTCCCAGGGCGCGCACCGCATCCGGACGGTCCTGCAAGCCCATGGCCTCGCGATAGGCCCATTCCACCTCGGGGCTGCTCACGGGCACGAGGCAGACGTTGCCATAGCTGGGATGCCGGTCCAGCAGCGCGCGCGTAGCGCCGAAGCCCTTCTCCGCGCAGCTATAACCCCATTTCTTGAAGGCGCCGCACGCGTGCCACAGCTGCACCACGCGCGTTTCGGGGCGCAAGGGAAAACAGCCTACCACCGGCGATGCCGATTCCAGGAAGACGACCGAAGCCGTGGCTATCTGGCGCGCAAGGTCCCGGCAAGCGCGGTTGTAGCCCGCCGCGTTACGCCCCTGACGTGCAAGCGCGATGAACCGCACATCGAAGCCGGCGGCGCGCACGCGGTTCATGAGCAAGGTGAAATCGTCGGGCACGTCGCCCAAGCGCTGCGAAACGAACAGCACCTTGCGTTCGTCCACCGGCGCCGCGGCGGCAGCACGTTTATAGATGTGCGGCAGCTCGCAATCCAGCACCGCATGCCTGAACGGCAACCGGGCCATGCGCTTCGCCGTTCCCAGCAGACGCTTCGGATTCATCGCGGCATCTCCTTGCCTTCCGCGGCGGCTTTGTCGGCGGCATGCGGCGGTTCGGCATGTTGCTCTGCGCCGCCCGATTCCCCAGCTCCGCGCTCGTCCGCACGGCGCCGATGCAAGTGCAGGCCCACGGCGCAGGCGATGCAGGCGACAAGGCCCGCCAGCGAAAGCGCGACACCCGGCACGAGCCCCGGCGTCTGATACGTCAGCTCCACGCGGTGCTCTCCCGCGCCGCGCAGGGGCACGCCCACGAACCCGACGCCCGCCCGTACGATATCGACGGGGCTGCCGTCCACCTTGGCCGTCCAGCCACGCGAATATCCCACGGTGAACAGGGCGTATTCAACATCTTTCACCGTCGTGGCAGTGCCAGCTATGCCGTGGCCGTCCGTTTCGATGTCCGCCAGCCCCCGCTCGCGCAGCTTTTCCAGATCCTGCACCAGGGGGCCGACTGGCTGGCAGTACACGCGCAGGCCGTCGCAGCGGTACTCGCCCGCTTCGGGGAAGGTGAGCACTATCTGGCCGATGCCGTCGGCGCTATAGCCCAGGTTGCAAATCCAATTGTCCTTGCCGCTGTAACCCTGTGCGGTGTAGGGCGTGCGCGGGCTGTACGTGCGCTCGCCGTTCGCGCATTCCACCTTCAAATCGAACGTGCTGCGCTTGTCGGGGTTGCCCTCGCCCAGGTTCAGGTTCTCGAACACCAGATAGGTCTCGGCGTCGGGCAGCGCTTCGAAGTCGAAGGTAATCGAAGCGCCCGCCTTGTCCACGCGTATCGTGTTGCCTTCCCATTTCAGGCCCTTGCCCTGGGAAACCCGGTAATCTCGCTGCACGGCCGAAACCGCCACGCTGTCGGCCACCTGCGCATCGGCGTCTATCTTGGCCGCGTCGACCACGCAGGCCTGCAACAGCGCATCCTGGCGGGCAGCCTGGTCCAGTTTGGAGTATTCCTGATAGGACAGCACGGTGTCGTAGCAGAACGCAAGCGGCAGCGCATAGTCCGAGGCGTACAGCGTCCGCCCGTTGTCCGCAAGCCCCGTTTTCTCGTAGGTGCGCGGCACGAGCCAGGAATCCTTCTCGGGCGAAACGTAGTAGCGCGCACCCGAGAAAGCCTCCAGCGCCAAGCGCCCGTCCGCACCGTAGAAATACGCGCGGAAGAAGTTGTCGGGAAGGCCCACGCTGTTGCGGAAATCGTCCACGCTCTGCACGTAGTGGCTGTGGAAGCTTTCCAGGCCCATGCGGTCGCTCGCAAGCGAGTTGTTGAAATAGCGCAGGCCGGGGCTGCGCGACATGCTGTAGCGATGCTGTTCGCGCTGATTCTGCGGCAGCTGGTCGACCACCGCGAACGGGCTGGCATCGGTGAACATCGAATACGCCATGCCCACCTCGGGCAGAAACTCCTTCGCATAGCCCTTGCCCACGTCCTCGTTCGTCAGGAAAAACGACGTGGAGACGGCCGAGGCCACGGCAATTGCCGCCATGGCCGCCAAATAGCCCCGGCGCGCGACTGCTCCGCGGCCATGCAGCACGGCAACCGCGCAAGCTGCTGCAAGAAGGACCGCGGCCACGACCGGCAGCGCCGTCAGCACGTCGTCGAACGGGGCGGGCGCCACCGCCAGCACGAGCACGACGGCCAGCACGATGCCCAGCCGGCGCCATTCCCGAGCGTCCAGGCCCTTCAGCGCGGGCAGCACCAGGCACACGATGTTGGCCACGCAGAAGCCCATGATGAACATCCAGCGGTCCGTTACGTAGTTGAAGCCGTTCATGACCGATCCGAGCCGCGGCACCAGCAACACCAGCGCCACCAGCACCATAGCCGCCAGCCACGACCGGCGCCGGCGCCGGTCGAAGCGCCCGGGGCAGACGATGAGCGCGGCCGTGCACATCACGCCCACCACGCCCACGAACTTGGCCGTGGCCTCGGTGACCACCGTGCCCAACATGCGTCCGACGAAGCTGCCGTAATAGGCCGCGCTGTTCACCACGGGCACGTACACCGACGACCTGCCCGAAACGCGGTCCATGGAGGTAAGCGATATCACCTCGGGGAACACCGCGATACCCGCCACCGCCACGCCCAGCGCGCCGAACAGCACGAACAGGCCACCCGTACGCAGGAATCGGCGCAGCGTGCGATCCTGCTCGAAGGCGAAGAAGCGCACGAGCGCATACGCCACCACCGTGATGGCGGTCATGTAGGCGAAATACGTGCTGAGGAACAGCGCCAGCGCCACGGTCACCGAAAAGGCCACGGGCCCCTTGCCGCGGAACAGCCGCTCGGCGCCCCACAGCACGAGCGGCAGCATGATGGTGGCGTTTATGAACGACGGATGGCGCAACGCGCCCCAGAACAGCACGAAGCCCGAAAAGCAATAGCACAGCGCCGCGACCATGGTCGACCCCTTCGCGCGGCCGATGCCGAAGCAGTACACCGAAAACGCCACGGCCGCCAGATACAACCGCACGTAGATAATCGCGTAGAACAGGTATTCCACGCAATCGGGCGGCACCAGCGCCGAAAGCCATTTCAGGGGATCGAACAGCGCCATGGTTGCGCGCACGCTGTCGCCATAGCCCGTGTTGAACACGAACGACGGCAAATCGAAGCCCTGCCCCGCCGCAAGCGATGCGAAGGCGCCGCGCAGCGCCTCGCCTTCGTAGGTCATGGTGGCAACCTGCTGCACCAACGCGTCGGGCAGCCATACCGGCCCGCGGCCCGTTGCCAGGATGGGGGCCATGACCAGCCCCAAGCCCACCAGGCATGCCAGGGCCAGCAACCCGTAGTAAGCCGGCTTGCCCATGCCCACATGCGCGCCTTTCTTCACCATCAGCAGCAATCTCCCCTATGTCCCGGGCACCCGCAGATGCCCCTGCGTCTCGCAAAACACCAGACTCCCATGGTACCACGCACGCGAAGGGCCGCCACAGGCGCCCGAGGCGCTTCACCGTAAACGAATGCGGATACTATCAGCATTTTCCAACGCCGACGCCTCTGTTTGGATACAATACGAAACCATTGCAGCAACAATGCACGGCTTTTCAAGGAGCAGCTGGCGGCGCCATGCGCTGCAGCCGCTTCGGTTCGATTCGACGGGAGCGATACTCATGGCACAGGAGGAAGAGGAGCTAAGGCTTATCGGGCAGCGCATGCAGGGCCTGCGCGAAGCCTGCGATGTTACGGTCGAGGAAATGGCGGCCGACCTGGAAGTGGACGTGGAACGCTACAAGCGCTGGGAAGCCACGGGCGCGGGAGTGCCGATTTCGGCCGTGTACCACATGGCGCGAAAGTTCGGCGTGGAGTTCACCGAAATCCTGACGGGCACCGCAGCGAAGCTGGACACCTACCAGGTGGTGCGCTCGGGCGAAGGCCAGGAAGTGGACCGCTATCCCGGATACCACTACGACGATTTGGCCTGGCGCATCCGCGACAAGATAATGCAGCCGCTCGAAGTCGTGCTCGACCCCTCCGACGACCCCGCCAAGCTGGTAACCCACGGCGGACAGGAATTCAACCTGGTGCTCGAGGGCACGGTCATCGTCACCATCGAAGACGAGGAATTCGCGCTGAACGCCGGCGACAGCATCTACTTCAACCCGCGCCTGCGCCACGGCCAGCGCTGCGGCGGCGATGTCCCGGCCCGCTTCGTCACCGTCATCGCAGAATAAAACGCTGCACTGCCCTGCGGGCTTTGCAGCATCGATTAATGGGAGATGCCGATATGGACTACCTGCTGAAGAAGTATTGTCCGCGTGTTGAATTCGAGTCCTACGAGGACTTTTTCCAGAACTTTGCGATAAACGTGCCCGATAGGTTCAATTTCGGCTACGACGTGGTGGACGAATGGGCGCGCGTAGAGCCCGACAAGCGCGCTCTCGTGTGGTGCAACGATGCGGGCGAAGAGCGCACGTTCACCTTCACCGACATCAGCCGGCTGTCGAACAAGGCCGCGAACGCCTTTCGCAAGCTGGGCATAGGCAAGGGCGACATCGTGATGTGCATCATGCGCCGCCGCTGGGAATACTGGGTGGTGGCAAGCGCGCTGTGCAAGCTGGGCGCCACGATTATCCCGGCCACGCTGCAGCTGACGACCCACGACATCGTGTACCGCGCCAACAAGTGCGGCGTGAAGATGATGGTCTGCATCGCCGACGACTACGTGTGCTCGCAGGTGGAAGGCGCGCTGCCCGATGCGCCCTCCATCCAGCAGCGCATATGCGTGGCGGGCGGGCGCGAAGGCTGGCTGGAATTCGACGCACTCATAGCCGACGAGCCCGAAACCTGGGAACGCCCCGCTGCCGGGTCGCCCGAAGCCGTGACGAGCGAAGACATTATGCTCATCTACTTCACCAGCGGCACGACCGGGCACCCCAAGCCCGTCATGCACAACTACGCGCACCCGCTCGGGCACATCCTTACCGCGAAGTACTGGCAGCAGGTGCGCGAGAACTGCCTGCACATGTCGGTGACCGACAGCGGCTGGGCGAAGTTCGGCTGGGGCAAGATTTACGGGCAATGGATTGCCGGGGCCACCATATTCGCCTACGACATGGACAAATTCGTGCCCACCAAGCTGCTGCAGCACATGCAGGACTACCGGCTGACCACCTTCTGCGCGCCTCCCACGATGTACCGCTTCATGCTGCAGGAAGACGTGGCGGCCTACGACCTTTCCAGCATCCAGAACTTCGCCACGGCCGGCGAACCGCTGAACGCCGAGGTGTCGATTAAATGGGAGAAGCTGACGGGCAAGAAGATTCGCGAGGGCTTCGGCCAGACGGAAGGCCCGGTGCTTATCGCAACGTTTCCCTGGGTGGAGCCACATCCCGGGTCGCTCGGCAAACCGTCGCCGCTGCTGAACATAAAGCTGCTCGACGACCATGGCAACGAGGTGCCCGATGGCGAAGAGGGCGCCGTCTGCGTTACCGGCCTGAAGGAGGCATATCCACCCGGCCTGTTCGTGGGCTATTACGGCATGCCCGAAGAAACGGCCGAGACGGTCGGCGGCGAATACTACAACCTGCACGACATGGCCTGGCGCGACGGTGCGGGCTATATATCGTTCGTCGGCCGCAACGACGATGTCATCAAGTGCTCCGGATACCGCATCAGCCCCTTCGAGGTTGAAAGCGCGCTCGTGAAGCACGACGCCGTAATCGAATGCGCCGTTACGGCCGCGCCCGACCCCATCCGCGGGCTCGTCGTGAAGGCGACCATCGTGCTGGCCGAGGGCTTCAGCCCCTCCGACGAGCTTACCCGCGAACTGCAGGCCTGGACCAAGAAGGAAACGGCTCCCTACAAGTACCCCCGCATCGTGGAATACGTGGACGAGCTGCCCAAGACCGTGGGCGGCAAGATTAAACGCAAGCTCATCCGCAGCTTGGACGGCGTCGAAGACTAGCCGATGTCATAGTTGGGGACGTACCGCATATGCGGGGTACCCAACTATGCAAGCGTGCGAATGGCAGCAGGAACGCGGGCGATTACGTCTTCGGGAGTAACGCCGAGTTCCGTGTAGTCTTGCGCGGCGGCAATGCCGGCGCGGGCGTGCAGCGTCGCGCCCAGCACGGCGGCCGCCACCGGCTGCGTGCCCAAGGCCAGCAGGGCCGACATCATGCCAGCCAGCACATCGCCCGAACCCGCCTTCGCCAGCGCGGGCGTTCCTTCGCACATGGGAAACACCTTGTTTTCCGCCGCGATGAAGGTGTCGGGGCCTTTCAGGACCACGATCGCACCCGTAGCCATCGCTATGGCCGATGCGACTTGGGCAGGCGTGCCCGAGCGGATTATCAGGCTGTCGCGCAGCCGGGCAGCCTCGCCCATATGGGGCGTGATAACCGTTGCCAGCCCCTGTTCGCGCCGCGTGGCCAAGGCCCGAAGCGCCCCCTTCGACGACAGCGCGGACAAGGCGCCCCCATCGACGAGCACCGGGCCCTTCGCCTCGTTCAAGACGGCCTGGACCATGCGCGTGACGGTTTCGCTATCTGCGGGAAAGCCTGGGCCGATGCACACGGCATGGCGTTCGCGCTGGGCGTGCTTGGCCAGGTGCTTCGGCTGCCAGCGCTTCATGTCGTGCACGACGATGGAAGGATGCCTGGCAAGGATAATCCCCGCCGTCCTCCTGCCGGCGACGACCTCGGTATACCCCGCGCCCATGCGCTGGGCAGCATGCGCGGCAAGGCAGGCAGCGCCTGGATAGCGCTTGCTTCCGGCGATTATCGTAAGCACGCCGCGCGTGTACTTGTTCTCGTCCGCCACGACGTGCGGCATGGAATTCCGCAGTTCGTCTTCGGTCCACGCATCCTTCAGCTGCAACATCCGGCACCCATCCTTTCAAGGGATTGTTCACAGCGCGCAAAGTTGCCGACCATTGTATGACGAGCAGCCGTCAAACGCTACAACAAATTTGAGGGTACAATGTGAACATCCGGACGAAGGGAGACGGCATGCCACGCGAATCGATGAAGTCCAAGCGCGAGCGAGCGCTTGCGGTATGCAACCGCATCGGGCAGCATTACCCGGACGCGCAACCGGCGCTCGATTTCGGAGGCGACCCGTTTCGCCTGACCATTGCCGTGCTGCTGTCCGCCCAGACCACCGACGCGGCCGTGAACAAGGTAACGCCCGAGCTGTGGCGCCGCTATCCCCGAATCGAGGACCTGGCCGCTGCCGACGTGCACGACGTGCAGGACATCCTGCGATCCATCGGCTTCTTCCGCGTGAAGGCCACCAACTGCATATCGTGCGCGCAGATGGTGCTTGCCGAATTCGGCGGCGAAGTGCCTCGAACCTACGAGGACCTGCAGCGTTTGCCGGGCGTGGGCCGCAAGACCGCCAACATCGTCATGAACGCGGGGTTCGGCATCGTGGAGGGCATCGCCGTGGACACGCACGTCTTCCGCATCGCGCACAAGCTGAAGCTGTCCTCCGCCAAAGACGCATCCAAGACCGAACAGGACCTGCTGAAGGTAATCCCCCGCGAGCTCTGGGGCCCCGTGAACCACCAGTGGATACTGTTCGGGCGCGAAGTGTGCAGCGCCAAAGCGCCCAAATGCGGCGAATGCTTCCTGGCCGACCTCTGCCCGAGCTGCGGCAAATAGCACTAGGACCACAGATAGCCCACGCCGCGCACGGTTTCCAGGTGCTGGGCCAGGTCGGGGCCAAGCTTGGCGCGCACGCGGCGAACGTGCACGTCCACGGTGCGCGAGCCGCCGTAGTAGTCGAAACCCCAAACGTGCTGGAGCAGCGCGTCGCGCGAAAACGTGTGACCCGGATGCCGCACGAGAAACGACAGCAGCGCGTACTCCAGATAGGTGAAATCGACGGGCTTGCCGCCCACCTGAACCTGATACGTAGCCAGATTGATGGTCATGTTCTCGACGGTTATCAGCTCGGAATACATGCCGGCGTCCGCATCTTGCAGCAAGCGGGCCACGCGAGCCGAGCATTCGCCGGGAACGGCGCCGTGCATGACGAAATCCGACGGGGCAACGAGAACGCCTTTCACCTGGTCCAAGCTGGACTCGTCCACGATCAGCAGCAGCGGGCAATCATGTTCGCGCGCAAGCTGCACGACTTCGTCCACATGCGCCAGGGCCGAATCGCGCGCTTCGAACACCACCAGATCGCGTCGCACCTCGGGGGCGAGCAGCTTCTTAATCTGCAAAGTGGAACCGGCGGAAATCTCCACGTCGAACTCCGAGAGCACCTTCTGGAACTTGTAGGCGTTGTCCAGCGAATCTGCTATGAAGACGACCTGTTTCCTCATTACAGCACCGCCAGATATCGGTCGAGCTCCCAGGGGCTTACGTCGCGCTGGTAGGCTTCCCATTCCGCGCGCTTGGAAGCCACGAGATACGAATGGATATGGTCGCCCAGGGTGTCGCGCATAAGCTCGGACGATTCGAACAGCTCGACCGCTTCGCCCAGGTTGGCGGGAAGCATCGCCCGTGAATACGCCGCATCGCCGCCCTGCGCGGCATCTGCGCGATGCGAGGCGCCGTTGTCGGCCGGCGCCCCCGGGTCCAGCCCTTCCTGGATGCCGGCAAGGCCCGCCGCCAGCATGACGGCGAATGCGAGATAGGGGTTTGCAGCCGGGTCGGGACTGCGCAGCTCGATACGGCAGGCGTCGGCGCGGTGCGGCCGGTAGCCGGGCACCCGGATAAGGGCCGAGCGGCTCGTATGCGCCCACGACAGCCGGGCAGGCACGTTGGTCTTGCCGACCAGGCGTTTGTAGGAGTTCACATACTGGTTGGTGACCAAACTGAACGCAGGAGCGTATTTCAGGATGCCCGCAATATAGTGCTTGGCGATGTCGGACAGGTTGTAGCCCAGCGGGTCGGCCTCGTCGTAGAACAGGTTGTTGCCTTCCGGGTCGAACAGGCTCTGGTGCACGTGCATGCCGTTGCCCGGCTGGTCGGCCAGCGGCTTGGGCATGAACGATGCATACACGCCGTGTTCGATGGCGATCTCCTTCACGGCCAGCTTGTATGTCATGACCGCATCGGCCATGGAAAGCGCGTCGGTGTAGCGCAGGTCTATCTCGTGCTGCGAGGGGCCGTTCTCGTGATGCGAGTATTCAACGGGAATGCCCAGCTTTTCCAGCGCGAGCACGGTATCGCGCCGCAAATCGGATGCGTAATCCAAGCTGGTCAGGTCGAAATAGCCCCCGCGGTCGAGCACTGTGGGCGATTCGGCGTCCTGGAAGTAGTAGTATTCCAGCTCGGGCCCCACGTTGAATATGAAGCCGGCCTCGGCCGCCTTGTCCACCATGCGCCGCAGAACCTGGCGCGGATCGCCGTCGAAGGCCGACCCGTCGGGCATGCGGATGTCGCAGAACATGCGGGCGACGGCGTTCGACGAAGGCCGCCAGGGCAGCACCTGAAAGGTTTCGGGGTCGGGAAAGGCCAGCATGTCCGATTCCTCGGCGCTTCCGAAACCGGCAATGCAGCTGCCGTCGAAGCCCATGCCGTCCTCGAAGGCGCCTTCGATTTCGGAAGGCGACACGGCAAACGACTTCATAACGCCCAACACGTCGGTGAACCACAAGCGCACGAAATGCACATCGCGGCTCTTTATGGTCTTCAGCACAAAATCGCGTTCCGGATTCATCTGGCTCCCTTCGTCGTGTTCTGGAAAACACCTGGCCTTACAAGAAGACGGGCCGATGCGCCTCTGCTTGCAATCAACCCGTCTCCCATCGTCTCTTTGCGCGCCGCAGCTTCCTACTTGTAGCCCCGCACGAGCGTGCCGAGCGGCAGGTCGTAGATGAACTTGGCATTGGGCAGCTCCATGCGCACGCATCCGTACGATATCTCCTTGCCCAGGCGCCCGTCGTTCACGGCGGTCATGCTGTCGCGCTTGAACTTGATGCTATGGAAGGCGTTGTCTCCCCGGAAATGCGTGTAGTACCAGATGGTGCTGCCGCCGTAGCTGCGAGGCGTGCGCCTGCGCGTTTCGAACGTGCCGCGCGGCGACGGGTTGGACGCCTTGCCGTGCGAGATGATCCACGTCTTTATCATGGTCCAATTGCCTCGGCTTCCCTGGAACACGCATAGCCAGTGATTGGTCAGGTCGTAGGCGATGGCATAGTTCGTCTTGCTGCTCAGATCCCTGATCATCGCCGCCGCACGCGGGATGGCCGGGTTGCCCGCATAGCCCGACGGCGCCAGCAGCCAGCACTGGTTCCGTGCGTCCGCCGCCGTGTTCGCGCTTACGTTGTTGCCCGCGCGGGCGGAACCGCCGGCCGTGAGCACCGTACCCGAGGCCTTGTTCGTGAAGGTGAAGCCGCCCTTGCGGCTGAGCGCCGCCTTCCACGTCTGGGCCGCCGAATTGTTGAATTCCCACTGGCGCACGTTGGTGCCGCTTGCACTCGACCCGTTCATCACGTCGAGCGCCTGATAGCTGTAGGCGTTCTTTATCTCGAAGTTGTCTGCGCCCTTGTTCGTGAAGATGAACACCTGTCGGCGCATGTCGCCCAGAGCGGCCACCTCGGCATTGTCGCCCAGCTTGTAGCTCATGCCCCCGATGTTCAACCAGCTGTTGCCCTGCAGGTTGCGCAGGCGGTAGTTGCCGTTCGGCAAGAGCTGGGTGCCGGTGAAGACGAGCCGCGTGCCCTTGGCCCGCAGCGCGGCCTTGCCGCCCACGAAGGCCACGGCCTTGTCGTCCCGCGCGTTCTGCAGCACGTAGCCGCCCTTCCAGCTGGAAAGCTGCCAGCGGTGCGTGGCCCTGCTGGAATCGGGCAGCTGCACGATGGCGCCATTCTTCTTGGCCAGGAACAGGCCCGAGAACACCGACTGCAACGACACCATGCCGTTGCCCTCGTCGCGCAGATAGTAGCGCTCGTACAGGTTGTCGGCAAAGGTTGCGGCAACGCTGCGCACGCCCTTAGCCGACGATGCGGGTTTCAGGGCCCTGGCGGCGTTCTTGGCAGGCGATATGAAATACGTGCCCTCGGCAAGCGGCACGTCCGATCCGCGCTCCACTATCTTCACCTGCAGGGCCTCTATACGCAGGCCCCTGCCGGCCAGGCCCGCCACGCCGCCGTTCAGCGTCCACGGCTGCCAGCCCACGTTCTGCACGT
>DMNP01000064.1:0-974 GCA_003452695.1 Eggerthellaceae bacterium | reverse complement strand
CGTCGAAGCGGTCGGCCACGCCGCCCGCCAGCTTCATGCCCAGGGCCTCGATTATCCTCGCCGAACGGGCGTTTCCGACCTCGCCCTCTTTATAGGCGCTCCATGCGGCGCCCTTCAGCTTCGCGCGCACCAGCACGCGCCCGCCCAGCGACCCGGCATCCAAGTCCAGCTTCACGGCGTTCAGGGCACGCGATGCGCCCGTCGTGCCTATTGCGACGTCGTCGCTCAGCCATGCCGTCCAGCCGCCGCGCATCACATGGCCCTTGCCGCGCACGGCCACGATGCCGGTGGATTCCTCGTCTTCGGGCTTCTTCTTCTGAACCAGCTTCACGCGCAGCGCCTCCATGCGCAGGCCCCTGCCCGTCGTGCCCGCCACGTCGCCGTTCCTCGCCCATTTCTGCCAGCCCACGTTCTGCACGTGGCCCCGATAGCAGATGTCGTAGAAGCGCGATATGTCGCCGACCAGCATGATGCGGATGGCCTCTATGGTCTTGCCCGCCGCGCCTGCGGAAAGCAGGTTGCCCGCGGCCGCCTTGTCCACCGCCTGCCAGCCCATGCCGCCCATGTGAACTTGCACCTGAATGCCGCCCTTCGCGTCGTCGGGCAGGTTCAGCTGGAAGCGCAGCTGGTCGATGCGCAGTCCCTTGCCCGTCGTGCCGACTTCCACCTCGGTGCCGGCTGTGGCGGTTTTCTCCTTGGTCCAGCCCTTCTTCTGCACGCGGGCGCGCACGGTCAGCTTGGCTTCCGGAGCCTCGTCCGACGCGTCGTCGTCCTGCACCCGGGCGACCATCGTGGTCTTGGCGGTGGATGCGCGCTTCGCAGTTGCGGCAGCGGAAGCCTTCGCACCGGCACTTGCAGTGCTGGCGGCAGAGGCGGCAGCGGTGGCAGCGGCAGCTTGCCCCGCCTTCTCCGCAGAGGCCCGCGAAGCGGTTTTCTCCGCGGCAGCGGATCCGGCTGCTGCGGCGGGCGCCTGT
>DMNP01000394.1:188-12162 GCA_003452695.1 Eggerthellaceae bacterium | reverse complement strand
TATTCGCAATCGGGCGTAAGCCGCATGATCGCCGATTTGGAACACGAATGGGGCGTGAAGCTGCTCGAACGCGACCGCGGAGGCGTGCGCCTTACCTCCGAAGGACACGAGCTGGCCCCTGCCGTGCAGGCCGTCGTGGACGAGCACGGGCGCCTGCAGGCGCGCATCGACAGCATGAGCGGCCTGGAAACGGGCCTCATCCGCATCGGCACCGTTACGAGCGTGGCAACGCACTGGCTGCCGAACATCATCAAGCGCTTTCGCGAGGACTATCCCAACATCGACTACGAGATTACCACGCGCGGCTACAGCGAGGTGGAGCGCATGATAGCCGAAGGCCAGGTGGACTGCGGGTTCGTGCGCCTGCCGACGCGGCCGAACTTCGACACCATATACCTGGGCCGCGACGAGCTGAAAGTGGTCATGGCACCCGACCACCCCATGGCGGGCGTCGACCGCTTCCCGCTGCGCGCGCTCGGCGACTACCCCTTCATGACCATCGACAAACAGGGCGACTCCGACATAATGGCCATGCTGGACAAGTACGGCATTCGCATCCAGTCGTCGATGACCACCTGGGACGACTACGCCGTGTTCGCCATGGTGGAGAAGGGCCTTGGCATCAGCGTGCAGCCGGCGCTCATCCTGCAGCGCCTGCCCTTCGACATCGTGGAGAAGAGCTTCGACGAACCGCAGTACCGCGAACTGGCGCTGGCGCTGCGCAACCGCAACACCGCGCCACTTGCCACCAAGCGCTTCATCGACTACCTGGGCTACCGCGACGAAGCATAGGACGGATAGCGCCCCTCGTTCCACGCTGCCCTTCGCAAGCGCTACCTCTGCCTCTGCCTTCGCGGTATCGCCTGCGCACGCGACAGGCTGCAATGGCGTGTCGAATCACACGACCCCTGGCACGTGTCGCTCGCGTTCGGCCGCGCCGCGCTGCGCTTCCACCAGTTGGGCACGCGGCACCCACGCGCCGCGGTAGACGCCCGAGTAGGTCAGGCCACGAGAGTGGCAAACGGCTACGTACGCTTTGTCACCTTATATTGGTACATATGTCCTACCAGCTCGCGCCCGCAGGGGGCGACGGGCTGATCGCCGATCGGTGCGTTAGGTGACCGTGGGGGCCAACCGCCCGTGAAAACGCGCGGGAGCCAGTTCCCATGACGGCACGGGCATCCTCCAGCTCCCACTTCCTCACCCCCGCAGGGACGGCTTCAGGTTTTTACCCGCTTCGGCCGCTCGTCGTGGGCGAGCATATCTTCGACGAGCTGCATGGAGTCGCGCACGACGCGGGCGACGCGCGGGTGGCGGCTCCGGCTCACGGCCCGCCTCAGCTCGCCGCGCACCTCCTCGTTGGGCACGTGCGCTCGCCCCGCGTCCATGTCGTAGCAGAGGTAGCCCAGGTGCACGAGCAGGGTGAGGGCGTCGTCGCGACTTCCCACGGACGTCATGTCGTTGTTGAACGTGCCGGGATCGAGCCGCAGCTCCTCGCCGCCTGAGCGTCTTCGTCTGCTTCACTCCCGGGTTCTTGATGGCCTGCGCCTCGTCGAGCACAAGCACATCCCAGTTCATGCGCTCGAGCAGCTCGACGCGCAGCGCCATGGCGTACGTCGTGATGCACAGCGTGGGAAGCTTCTGGCGCAGCTCGTCGTCGGGAACGGCGCCCCATTCCTCGTTCATGACCCTGGCGGATTTGCCGTAGAGCATGAGGTAGTCCAGGTCGGGAGCGAACTTCTGCAGCTCGCGTTCCCAGTTTCCCAAAAGCGATGCGGGCACGACGAGCAGCGCGCGGACGCGGCCGTCCTCGCTTGGGACCTGGGTGCGCAGGCGTTCGAGGAAGGCGAGCATCTGAAGCGTCTTGCCCAGGCCCATGTCGTCTGCCAGGCACGCCCCGAAGCCGAGGTCTTGCAGGTACGAGAGCCACGAGAAGCCGGTTTCCTGGTAGGGGCGCAGCTTCGCGTGAATCGATGCGGGCACGGCGAAGCCTTCCAGCTGCGCCGGTTCGCGCATGCGCTGGAGCAGCTGGTCGAGCCATTGGCCGCGCGTCGTTTCCACGAGGTCGCCCTCGTCGGGCTCGCCCGCCGCCTGGCGCATGGCCTAGAAGAACGAAAGCGACGCGTCCTCGGCGCGCCGCTTACGATTGCTGCCGGGCGCGGGGATGGGCGCTGAAGTACTCTTCCTTTATGTGCGCGCGGTTCACGTGCGTGTATATCTGGGTGGTGGAGATGTCGGAATGGCCGAGGATTTCCTGGATGACGCGCAAATCGGCGCCGCCTTCCAGCATGTGCGTGGCAAACGAGTGGCGCAGGGTGTGCGGATGCAGGTTCTCCACGCCGATGGCGAGGCCCGCGCGCGCTACGATCTTGTGGATGGACTGGCGGGTGAGCCGCCCGCCGCGCGCGTTCAGGAACACGGCGGCGGTGGGTTTCGCATAGGGCTTCACCAGCTGTGGACGCCCGCGTTCCAAATAGGCGGACAGGGCCTGCAGCGCACATCCGCCGATGGGGGCGATGCGTTCCTTGTCGCCTTTGCCCACCACGCGCAGGTATCCCTCGGCGAACAGGCAGCTGCCCACGTCCAGACCAGCGCATTCGCTGACGCGCAGGCCGCAACCGTACAGCACTTCCAACAGCGCGCGGTTGCGCAGGTCGGCGGGGCGGTCGCCCGTTGCGTGGTCGATGAGGGCGTTCACCTGCTCGATGCTGAGCACGTCGGGCAGGCGGTCGGGCGCGGCAGGCAGGCGCACGGTGGATGCAGGGTTGTCGGGCGCGAAGCCCTCGCGCAGGCAGAAGCGATGGAAGCCCTTCAGCACGGATACGTGGCGGTCGATGCTGGACACCGCATAGCCGCGCTCGGCCAGGTCGGCTTCGTAGGCCACGATGGCATCGCGGTCCACACGCGCCACGTCGTCCGTTCCGGCATCGGCCAGGAACAGCACGTAGTCGGCCAGATCGCCCGCATAGGCTTCCACCGTAAGCGGCGAGCTTCCACGTTCGACGCGCAGGAACGACAGGTATTCGTCGACAGCCCGCTCGATGTTCATGTGCCCCCCTTTCGCAGAACGCGAAACGGCCTTCCAGAAAGCGCGTTCCCAGCTGTTTCGATTCGGCTAGATCGGTTGGGGCAGGCACCCGAAGCCGAACAGCAGCAGCGCGGCGGCCACGGCGGTCGGCATGAGGGAATCGCAGCGGTCGAACAGGCCCCCGTGGCCGGGCATGATGGTTCCCGAATCCTTGAAGCCCACGCTGCGCTTTATGCGGCTTTCGCACAGGTCGCCGAGCACGCTCGTCAGGCCGCAGATCAGGCCGAAGAGCAGGCACTGCCACACGCTTATCTGCACGCCCGGCACCACCAGCAAAATGCACCAGAACGCCATGGACACCAACAGGCCCGCGATGAAGCCCTCCCAGCTCTTGTTCGGCGACGTGCGCGGCGCCAGCTTGTGCTTGCCGAACTTCGAGCCGAACACGTAGGCGCCGGCATCGTTGAACCAGATGCTGGCGAATATGACGAGCACGAGCACGCCGCCCCATATGTTGGCCACGTCCAGCTCTAGGTACGACATGCGAATGACCAGCAGGCCCGAAAGCTGCAGGCCGGTATAGAAGGCCCCGAACACGCACACGCCCACATCGGACATGCGCGCGCGCAGCCAGTACACGTACCAGATGGTCACGGCCAGCAGCAACCCGATGGTAACGACGACGATTCCCCTCATTCCCCAGAAGTACACCGCCACCGGAAACGCCGCCGCGCCCACCACGCCGATGGCTTCGTTGGGCATCTTCGCGTCGGAGCGCAGCATGTAGTAGAACTCGCCCGCGCACACCGCCGCCGTGGCGGCCAGGATGATCATGGTCGTGAAGTTGCTGGCCAGGATGCAGACGATGTTCAGGGAAATGTAGACGATGCCCGTGCGCAGGCGCACCTGGAACGAGCTTGCGTTCTTGAAGCGCTCGGGCGTTTTCTCGTAGGCTTTTTCCTTCACGCGCTGGGCGCGGTGCTTCGTTTCCTTGGGCTCGCCGGTGCGCGTCGTGCGCAGGGGCTCGGGCGAAAGGGGCGACGGCTCGGCATCGGGCTCGTCCAGGTTGCTGCGCTGGGCGTTCTCCGCGTTCTCCGCGCGCTGCATGCGCTGGGCGTTCTCCGCGCGCTGCATGCGCTCCGCGCTCTGTAGGTTCTCCACGCGCTGCGCGTGTTGCTCGCGTTGCCCCCGCAAGGCTTCGCGCGAGCCGCGCGTATCGCGAGAATCGCGTGCCATCATGCGCTACACCGCCCCGAAACGCCGGTCGCGGCCCTGATACGCCAAGAGCGCGCGCAAGAACTCGTAGCGATCGAAGTCGGGCCAGAGCACGTCGGTTGCGTAGAATTCCGTATAGGCCAGCTGCCACAGCAGGAAATTCGACACGCGCATCTCGCCCGAGGTGCGGATGAGCAGCTCGGGGTCGGGGATGCCGTGTGTGTACAGACCCTGTTCGAACAGGTCGGCGGTTACTTCGGACGCCGCGCCCTTCTCGGCCGCAGCGTCTGCGACGCGCTGCACGGCCTGCAAGATTTCCTGGCGCGAGCCATAGTTCACCGCCACGACGAGCGTCATGCCGTCGTTGTCCTTCGTCTTGTCCCAGGCCTCCTGGAAGGCCCCACGCGTGTCGGCCGGCAACTTGGACATATCGCCGATGGTCTTCACGCGCACGTGCTCCTCGTGAAGCCCGTCCACTTCGGCCAGCATCGTCTTGGCGAACAGGTCCATAAGGCCTTCCACCTCGTCGTCGGGCCGTTTCCAGTTTTCGGTGGAAAAGGAGTAGATGGTAAGGTAGCGCACGCCGGAATCGGATGCCGCGCGAATGGTCTCGCGCACGGCCTCGATGCCCGCACGATGCCCGCGCAGCCTGTTCAGCGCGCGCTTCTTCGCCCAGCGTCCGTTGCCGTCCATGATAACCGCCACGTGCTGGGGAACGCGCCTCTCGTCAAGCTGCTGCGGGTTCAATCCCGCCGGCGGGTTCGGATAGATTTCTGAAACCGGCTTAGCGAACAAGCTGCCCCGCCCTCTCGAGATCGACTTCGACTACCGTGCACCCTGACACCATACCGCAAAACCACCCTCGCGGCTACCCACCCCTGGCACCACGTGCGCCCGCAGCGTCGGCTTGGTAGAACGACATACCCCTATATCTCCATCACTTCGGCTTCTTTGGCCTTGAAGGCGTCTTCAACCTTGCCGATGTAGGTGTCGGTAAGCTTTTGAACTTCCTTTTCGGCACGGGACTGGTCGTCTTCGGTTATCTCGCTGTCTTTCTCGGCTTTGGCCAGGGTGGCGTTGGCGTCGCGGCGAGCGTTGCGGATGGAGACGCGCGCGTCTTCGGCATAGCCTTTGCATTGCTTCACCAGCTCGCGGCGACGTTCCTCGGTAAGCGCGGGGAACGGCAGGCGGATGACGGCACCGTCGTTGGAGGGCGTTACGCCCAGATCGCTTTCTTGGATGGCCTTCTCGATGGCCTTCAGCGAGCTTTTGTCCCAGGGCTCGATTACGAGCAGGTGGGCATCGGGGGTCTTTATGCCGGCAAGCTGGTTAATCGGCGTCATGGCGCCGTAGTAGTCCACCTTTATGCGGTCGAGCACGCGACCGTTGGCGCGGCCGGTGCGCACGCTGCCGAACGCGTTGCCGAGGGCGGTCAGCGCGTTTTCCATGCGCTCCTCGGCATTTATCAGGATTTCGTCCACTTCCATGGTTTGCCCCCATTCTGCCACCTTCGCCGGCGGCTTTCCTTGAACCGTTCCGTTGGAGGAACGCCTTGCTACTCTACTGTCGTCCCGACGTTTTCACCCTTCAGGGCGCGGGATATGTTTCCGTTCACGGTAAGGTCGAACACGATCATGGGCATGTTGTTGTCCATGCACAGCGACGTCGCCGTGGCATCCATTACGTTCAGCCCACGGTTCAGGACCTCCATGTAGCTGATGCGATCGAACTTCATGGCATCGGGGTTCTTCACGGGGTCGCTGTCGTATACGCCATCGACCTTGGTCGCCTTCATAAGGCAGTCCACATCCAGCTCGCAGGCGCGCAATGCGGCAGTGGTGTCGGTGGTGAAATAGGGATTGCCGGTGCCAGCCGCCAAAACGACGACGCGGCCCTTTTCCATATGGCGGAGCGCGCGGCGGCGGATGTAGGGCTCGGAGACCTGCAGCATGTTAATGGCCGATTGCACGCGGCTGGGAATGCCGTGGCGCTCGAAGGCGTCTTGAAGCGCCAGAGAGTTCATGACGGTTGCCAGCATGCCGATGTAGTCTGCCTGCGAGCGGTCCATGCCTTCGGCGGAACCGGCAAGGCCGCGGAAGATGTTGCCGCCCCCGACCACGATGGCCACCTCGATGCCGTCATGGACCACTTCGCCGATCTGCTCGGCCAGGTCTTCGACGACCTTTGGGTCGATTCCGTATCCGAGGTCTCCCGCCAAGGCCTCGCCCGATAGTTTCAGAAGCACGCGTTTGTACTTGTAGTCGTGCGCCATGGGTCCACCTTCCTCGCGCTTCGTTCCGGATAGATTCCATATTACCCGAAACACCGCGCAACAAAAAGGGGCCGCTGCAGCGGTGCGGATGGCGCGATGGCCTTTGGTTGCCGTCCACAGCCCTGGCAGCGCGCAAAACACGGAGATGGATGTGGAAAAGGGTCTGACCCTTTTCCACATCATCCTTGCAGCGTTATGCGCGCACCTTCACGGTGCAGGCTTTGCTCCACGAGCCATAGACGCGCTTGCCGGAAGCGTCTGACCAGGCGCGCACGCGCACTTCAACCGACTTGCCCTTCGCAGCGGAAACCGTCACCTTCGCGGCCTTCGCGGATTTCACGGTATAGGTCTTCTTGCCCACCTTCACCTGATAGCCTTTAGCGCCCTTCACCTTTTTCCAGGCCACGGTTACCGTGCCCGCCTTCGCGGATTTCGTCTTGGCGGTAAGGCTCGCCTTCCCGAGCGTCACCTTCACCGAAACCTTCATCGTCTTGGTGAAGGTCTTGCCGCTCGCAACGGCCTTCGACGTCACGGTGATCATGGCGCTCCCCGGTACCTTCAACGTGACCTTGCCGGCTCGGCTGACGACCGCGACCTTCTTGTTCGACGACTTGAACGAAAGCACAGCGCCCGCACACGAGCTCTTCGCGTTCAGACTGAATGCCTTCGCGCCGAACGCCTTCCTGTAGGCCTTCGCGCTGGAAAGCTTCTGCGCCTTGGCGGCCGCAAGCTCGGCCGCAGCCCGCTTGGCCTTCATTTCCGCCGCCGCGTCCGCATCTTCACCCGAACCGCCCTCGTCGGCCTTCACCAGCTTCGCCGAATCCCAGTACACCTTCACATAGGCGTTCACATCGAAACGCCCGTTGTCGAACACGATGCCGTTCTCCTCGCCCGACAGCGCGTTCATGACCGGCACGTACAAGCGAGCCTGCGTCGCGTATTCCCTGGCCAGCCCACCAACCAGCGGAAGGCTCAGGTGCGTGACCACCTTTGTGCCCGCCGGGAAGTACGCATCGGAATAATCAACCGCGCCCATCGTCTCAGTCATGCCCGCGCGCAAAATCGCCCCGGATGCGTCGTTTGCCTCGTAGTAGCCGTTCACGGCCGTCGTGTACAGAGGCTCGCGCGCCGTACCGTTCACCAGGTCAAGCTCGATCTGCATCGACCCGTCCTTGGCAACGCGCAACGTTGCGGGAACGTTTTCGGTGCCCAGCAGCTGGTGAAGCACGATGTCGGTGTAGTACGACGCGTTCACCGAATACGTTCCCGCGGCAAGCGGGGCGCTCGGCACGTTGATTACCTCGTCGGTCCAGCTGATGCCCAGCGCGTTCATCACGGCGTCGCGGATAGACTTGCATGAATACGTCGCGCCCGAAACGGTGTCCAGCTGCTCGCCGCCGGCCTTGTACAGCGCCTCGGCGTTGGAATGGCCGTGGCCGATCCACATGCCGTTCCACTTGTCCTTCATGCCCTCGATGGCAGCAGTCATCTTCACGTTCTCGTTGTACGCGGCGTCGGAACCGGCATAGTTCGCACCTGAAATCGCCAGCCCTTGGATGATGCCGCCCTGCACCGTGACGTCCACGTTCACGTCGTAGCCGCCGAACTGATCGACGTGCGACGTGCCGGAGTACACGACGGGCTGGCCTTCGAGCACCGCGCGGTCGTAGTCGATGCGCATCCATGCGTTGGGTGCCGCGCCCATGACGTCGACGAACATGTTCAGGTACACGCCGTTCAGCGATACATCGGGGATAGAGAAGCTGATGGTCGCTGGCACCGGGTTGCCGTTCGCATCGAGCTGCGGCGTGGCGCCATCGGAGCGCGCCCACGCGGTGACCGTGGCAGGCTAGGTCTCGGATTTAGTGGAATCTCCCTGGTAGACCAGGTAGTTCGAGGCATAACCAATCAGGCCGCCAATCGCGATGGGCTGCACATCCACCGTAAGCGTTGCAACGCCGCCCGAGGCCACCGAAAGCCGTGCCTCATTGGCGAACGCAGCCGCCGCAGCCGAGCTCGCAGCATGGTCGTTCTCCTTCATCAGCGCAATGGGAACGGTGTAGACACCCGGGGAAAGCTCCGTGCCCGATTGCTCCGCGATTATCGCTGGCGCAGCGCCGCCCCGTCGTCGGCGGCAACTCCGAGCGCAACGCCCGCATCCCCCACTGTCAGTCCGCCGGGCTTTAGCGCTAGGCACGCGACGACGCACGCCATTGCCAGCCCCTTCGCAATCGCCAGCCCTTTTCCGCCAAACCGATTCCTGGTCATCAGTGCCTCCTAGTGCACACATCATAAGTTAGCATTACCTTACTTATGAGCATTATGCCACAGACGCGACGGAAACAACCAGGACAGTTGCCAGCCAATTCCCCCCAGTTTTCAAAGGCAGACTGTCCCTGCGAAGCTGTCCAAAAACCCTTCCGAAGGCGGGAGGGGGTGCGTTTAGTGTACACAGATTTAGGCGCTTCCATCGCAGGTGCGCATGTCGATCACAGCGACCGACCTGGTTACAGGCGCAAGGTTGCAGGCGTGCACATAAAAAAGTGCCGGGGCGCTCCTTGCCCCGGCACTTCTAAAGCGTGCGCTTGTTCAGCTAGGCCGCTATGCGCCTTAGTTGGCTGCAGATGCGGACTCACTGCTTGCAGCCTCGCTGCTAGCGGATGCGCTGCTAGCAGAGGCGCTGCTCGAAGTCTGGCTCGCGTACTTGGAGACCTCTTCGACATACTTCTCGAAATCGGCCTTGGTGACCGGCTTCAGCTCGACATCGCCGTACCAATCGATGTGCATCTTCATGGAGTCGTCGGTGCTCTCGAGAACCTGGTAAGCCACGGTCTGGCCAGACTCTTCGTCCCTGAGGGTCATGACCTTGCCTTCAGCGTCGGCATTATAGTTGCCATACCACACCATGCCGTTGGAGTAGTCCGGCTTGATGACGGAAAGGAAAGCCACGCCCTTGCTCGAATCGTCCATGAAGCTGACGTAGTTGCCGTTTGCGAGCGTGCCGTCCCAGAAGAGGACCGTGGAATCATCGAGGGCGTTGAAGCGCTCCATGAGCTTCTTGGCTTGCTTCGCGTACTTCTTCTCGAGCTTCTTGCCAGCTTTCTCGAGCTTCTGCACGAACGCATTGTACTGCGCCTCGGTGACCGGCCTGAGGTCGACCACGCCATAGCCGTCCAGTTCGATCCTCATCAGGTCGTCGGAGCTCTCGTTGACGACGTAGCGGATGGTCCTGCCAGTCTCGGCATCCGTGACGATGAACGCGTTATTGCCATCGGCCCTGGAGGTGCCAACCCACAGGTCGCCGTTAGAGAGGTCTTCCTTCACGACCAGGATGCCAGCCATGCCGATTGCCGGGTCGTCCTTGAAGCTTACCGACGAGCCGTCGTTGAGCGTGCCCTCCCAGAAGGCGACGGTGGTGCTTGCAGCTGCGCTGGAAGCAGCGGCGGAGCTGGCGGCAGCCGAGCTCGTGGTGGCAGCCGAGCTGGCAGCAGCAGAGCTCGTGGAAGCTGCGGAGCTGGCGGCAGCGGAGCTCGTGGTTGCTGCGGAGCTGGCGGCAGCAGAGCCGGAAGCGGCCGCAGACGAGCTGGACGCATTGCCGCCACCGCAGGCCGTTAGGCCAACGCACATGGCGAGCATGCCAGCCATCGCAACTACTACTAACTTGTTTTTGAGCATTTCTCTCTCCTCACCCTTGGTTGCAAATGCTGTTCCTTTTTAACCCTTTCCGCATTCAAAAACAAGGGGGGTTCCAGATTGTCACCCCTGAGCACGCCAAAAACATGGATCAGAAACCGGAAACTCTTACAAGGACACTCAAGCGACGCATAGTCGTTCGGACGCCATGTCGATGCCTCCCGGCCAATCCGGCATACCGAAAACAAGCCATGCAGAGCCGAATGTTCCTCGGTAAGCACTGATCCATTATGCCGGCCCAGGCCGTGCAGGACGGCGCGCTTCGCCTTCAAACTTCATTTTCCCACGTCAGCAAGCACATTCGGTTTTCAGTTGAGGAGCACTCGCCCTGCGCACCCTGGGCCCGACAGCATAAATCAGTTCGTCTAGGCGTTGCGCTGCACGCAACGCGTCCCCGTCTAGCAGGCGCGTCATGTCATGCACCCCGCTCTTTCCGACGAAGGCTAGCCATCACGTTGCGTCCCCGATAACGCGCATGGAAATGCAGCGACTGGCGATCGTTGAAGCTCCTGAAGATAACCCTCCCGAGAAAATGATGCGCTATCCCTGGCGCAACGTATCATCAACAGCCTTCTGAACAGGCAATTCGTCTTTCGCACTTGGCGTCAGACGCTCTGCTTCTTAGCATTTAGAAGAAAGGTGGGAACACGAAACTCGCATTCGGATTGAGCAGGGCCCACTGCTGTCTCTTCACCTGCGCCACGTATTTCTTCGGAACGGAGACCTTCTTGTACTTGTACTTGTACTGATACTGGCGAATCGAGGAAGACGCCCCCGAAGAACCGTCCCGGATTCTCTGCTGGACCAGTCGACCGTACTTGTAAGTGTTCTTATAGAAGGTCTTGTACGTGGTGTTTTCTCGCGCATACGCGCTGACGATTATCGCTAGGTTGCCCCTTGAATCATAGCCGAAACGCCTCACATACCCCGAGCCTGCAAGTTCCGGGGTGCAGTTCACTGCAGGAACAGGGCACCTGGGAAGGCCGGTGGCATAACGGGGCGCTGTTATGCCCTTTCCGCGGGATGCCTGCACGCCGACCGCGGATTTCCGCAGTCCGGAGCGCCACCTCGCAGCCTGTTAGGAAAGCGGATGGCATAACAGCACGCTATTATGCCCCGCCGCATCTTGCGTTCGAAGGCGAAATCCCGAAAGCCCTGGTCGCGGGAAAGCGCGACCGAGGGGCGACGGGCGAGGGGCAAAATAGGAGCTTGTTTTGCCCCGCTGGACCACGCGGGCAGCAGCGGAATTGCGAAAGCCCTGGTCGCGGGGAAGCTCACGGGGGGCGGATGGCATAACGGGGCGCTATTATGCCCTGCCGCATTCCGCGCGCAACAGTGGGATTGCAAGATTCCTGGTCGCGGGGAAGAACGTCGAGCGGGCCAACGAGCAGGAGGCTTAACAGGAACCTGTTATGCCTCCCTCGGCGAAGAGGCATTTGAAACCTGGGCTGAAACTGACGGTCTGGCGCCCGCGTTGCGCGGGCCTGGCGCACGGGTGGTGCGGGGCTGGTGCCCGGGTGTTCGGGGCGGGACGGACCGCCTGGCGCGCGGGTGAAGCGGGGCTGACGCCTGGATGGAGCGGGCTGGCCGGCTGTCGTGTGTTCGGGGTTGGTGAAGCTCGGGCGATGCGGGGTTGGCTGGAGCTCGGGCGATGCGGGGTTGGTTGGAGCTCAGGCGATGTGAGGCTGGCTGGCGCTCGGGTGTTCGGGGCGGGCGGCTCGGAGCTCGAGGCGGTGGGGAGCTGGCTGGCGCGCGGGCGGGGCGGG
>DMNP01000394.1:0-131 GCA_003452695.1 Eggerthellaceae bacterium | reverse complement strand
GGGTGGGGTTGCACCGCCCGGGCGCCTGATGTTTGGGGGTTACATGCCGAACATTTCCATGAGTTCGCGCAGCTGACGCAGTTCGTCTTCGCTATAGCCGCGGCCTTGGCCCTGACCCTGGCCCTGACCTT
>DMNP01000329.1:8035-8346 GCA_003452695.1 Eggerthellaceae bacterium | reverse complement strand
TGGCCACGGGCAACGGCCGGTGCAATTTCTCCAACAGGAATCCGGGGGCGGGCGATTACCGGCATCCCGATTTCGTCGAAGACGCCTCGTATGCGCTTCTCTATTTGTTCTCGCGCGGCGCCACCGACCGCGAACGCAAGCTGCTGCGCCAATGCGGGTCGATGCCCCATCTGTTCTTCCACCGCCATGGTCTGCTGTGGCGCGCTGAAGAGGACGGGCGCAACTACCCGCGCACGGGCAAGGCGTCCACGGTCGTGGACGTTCTGCGCGCGGCTGCCGCCCGCGTCGGCGTGGTCGAGGCGTGCGAGCGA
>DMNP01000329.1:0-7991 GCA_003452695.1 Eggerthellaceae bacterium | reverse complement strand
CGAGGCGTGCGAGCGCGAAGTGGTGCGGGTTGCCCCGCCGATGCAGGGCGAAGGAAAGTTCACCTTGCACCTGTCCGACCGGCAGCTGGCGCGCGCCGACCGCGTTATCGTGGCGTGCGGCGGCCGCGGCATCGACGCGCTGGACGCGTGCGGCTTGCCCTGCGAGCCGCTGCAGCCCATGCTCGGCCCCCTGCGCTGCGCCGAAGCCAGCGTAACGCGCGAGCTGGACAACATCCGCGTGCGTTGCCGTGCGTCCTTGCACCGCCAGGGCCGCAAAGGCGAACAGCTCGTGCGCTGGGAAGAAGGCGAACTGCTCTTCCGCAAATATGGCGTGTCGGGCATATGCGTTTTCAACCTTTCGCGCTATGCCAAGCCCGGCGATTCGCTGCGCATCTGCTTTCTTGCCGACGACGACATGGACGAGGCGCTGCATTTTCTGTATGCGCGGCGCAAGCTGTTGGTTGGCTCCGTTGGCGAAGCGATGACCTGCGCCGACATGATGCGGGGCCTGCTGCTTCCGCGCGTGGCCGAGGTGGTTCTGAAAGCCGCGGGCCTCGCGCCGCAAAACGCGTTCGCCAAGGCGGACGTGCCTGCGCTGGCACAGGCGCTCGTGGCGTTTCCCCTTACGGTCGAAGGCGTGGGCGATGCCTCCATCTGCCAGGTGCGCCGTGGCGGCCTGCCGGTAAGCCTGTTCGATGTCCGCACGTTGGAAGCGCGCGACGTGCCCGGCCTGTACGCTGCCGGCGAGGCCTTGGACGTGGATGCAGCGTGCGGGGGATTCAATTTGCATTGGGCCTGGACGAGCGGGTTGCTGGCCGCCTATTCGGCAGTGTACGACCTGGCCGGCGGATGGGACGGACGATGATAGAGGTTTCGAACGTGCGCATGCCGCTGGATGCCGGCTTGCAGCCAGGAGGCGACCGCATCATGCGCTCGTGCATTGCGGGCGCGCTCGGCATTGCGGCTTCGCAGGTGGGGGAGTATCGCCTGCTGCGCCGCAGCGTGGATGCGCGCAAGGATCAGGTGCGCTTCGTGGCAACGTTTGCCGTGGACGTGGGCGAATCGAATGTGAAGCCGGCGAAGGGCGTGTCGGTGAAGCCGCATGTTCCCTACGAATTACTGGAAATCCCGCAGGTAGCGCTCGGAGACCGCCCGCGGCCGATGGTGGTTGGCGCGGGTCCGGCCGGCTTGTTCGCCGCGCTGTACCTGGCGCATGCGGGCCTGCGGCCCGTGCTGGTGGAACGCGGTGGCGATGTGGACGAGCGCCTGTGCGCCGTGGACGCCTTCAACGGGGGCGCCGACCTGAACCTGGCGACGAACGTGCAGTTCGGCGAGGGCGGGGCGGGCACGTTTTCCGACGGAAAGCTGACCACCGGCACGAAAAGCCCCCTTGCACAGCACGTGCTGCACAGTTTCGTGCAGGCGGGTGCCCCAGACGAGATTCTCTGGCAGGCAAAACCGCACATCGGAACCGACAAGCTGGTGGGCGTGGTGCGTTCGCTGCGCCAGCAGATTCAGGAAGCCGGCGGCACGGTGGTGTTCCACGCGAAGCTGTCCGATGTGCACCTGGGCGACGATGGCCGTTTGCAGGCCGCGTCCGTTTCCTGCGACGATGCAGAAGCGCTTCAATGCCTGGCGGATGCGTATGGTGCTGAATCGGCGCCTGCAACCACGCCGGGCCAGGATCGCGTCAAGCAAGACGGCCGTTCCGCACACGAGGGCGGCGGCCGGCTGCGCGTGGAGTGCACGGCGTTGGTGCTCGCCTGCGGCCATTCGGCTCGCGACACGTTTCGCATGCTTCAGCATGCGGGCATTGTCCTGGAACCCAAACCGTTTTCGGTGGGCGTGCGCATCGAGCATCTGCAAAGCGCCATCGACCGCGCGCAGTACGGCCGCGCTGCGGGCCATCCCGCACTCGGAGCGGCCGACTACAAGATGGTCGTGCACTTGCCGAACGGTCGCAGCGTATACACGTTCTGCATGTGCCCCGGCGGGGAAGTGGTCGCCGCCGCCAGCGAGGAATACGGCGTCGTGGTGAACGGCATGAGCCGCTTCGCGCGTAATGGCGAAAACGCGAACGCCGCCCTGTTGGTGGGTGTGACCCCCGAAGATTTCAAGAGCTCCGATCCGCTTGCGGGCACGGTCTTCCAACGCCGCATCGAACAGGCCGCATACGGCGAGGCCGTGGAAACCGGCGGCCAGCCCTGGCAGGCGCCGGCCCAGACCGTGGGCGACCTGCTTGCGGAAAAGGCGGGAAACCCGTCCAAAACGGTGAAGCCCAGCTACGCGCGCGGAGTGGTGTGGTGCGATTTGCGCGAAGTGCTGCCCGATTTCGTCGTGGATGCGCTCGTGCAGGCGCTGCCGCTGCTCGACCGCAAGCTGCATGGCTTCGCCGATGCGGAAGCGGTGCTGACGGGCGTGGAAACGCGCAGCTCCAGCCCGGTGCGCATCGTGCGCGACGACGACGCGTTGCAAGCCTTCCACCAAACGCCTCCCAAGCGCAAGGTGCGCTCCCGCGATGTGGCGCGCGGCCACGGACGTCCCGAGGATCTGGCCGCGCAGCGCCGCCTGACGGGCATCTTCCCCGCGGGCGAAGGCCCCGGCTATGCCGGCGGCATCGTCAGCGCCGCCACCGATGGCCTGCGCATCGCCCAGAAGCTGGCCCAAACGCTTGCCGAGCGCGCATAAAAAACAGGCTGGCCCGAAGCCTGTTTCCAGCTGCCGCTGCGCGGCGGCGCGGCGCAAGCGATGCCCGAATGCTCACGCCTCCAGCGACGCCGAAGCGCACCTTGGATGCGAAGCCGATGAAGGCGCACCAGTGCTGCGTTCGGCAAATAACCGCCCGCCAGACTTGTCTATTCGCCCCGTGGAACGTTCGAGAAATCTTGAAGTAGCTACGGCTACGCCTTCGATTTCTTTCGCGTTCCATGAAGCGAATATCCTTCGTCTGACGGGCGGTTATTTGCTGAACGAAGCACGAGCCTGAGTCGACGAAGCTGGGTTCTCAGGACGTTGTTCGAAGCGCCGGGGCCGGAATGGCTTGCTGCCCGCTTTCGTCTAGTGGCTCTGGGTGCGCCGCACGGCTTCCTTCCAGCCGGCTATGCGCGCGGCCAGGCGCTCGTCGTTCTCGTCGGGCAGATAGGTGGTGTCGCCCGCACGCAGGGCGCGCAGCGCGTCCGTCGATTCCCAGAAACCGGTGGCCAATCCCGCCAGATACGCTGCACCGAGCGCCGTGGTCTCCACGTTCTCGGGGCGCCGCAGCGGCTTGCCCAGAATATCGCTTTGGAACTGCATCAGGAAATCGTTGGCCGACGCGCCGCCATCCACGTTCAGCACCTTGCAGGGCATGCCGGCGTCTGCTTCCATGGCTCCGACCAGGTCGTACACCTGGTACGCCAATGCCTCCAGCGCCGCGCGAACGATGTGGGCGGTCGTCGTGCCGCGCGTCAGGCCGTAAATGGCCCCGCGCGCCTCGGCGTCCCAGTAGGGCGCGCCAAGCCCCGTGAAGGCGGGTACGATGTACACCCCTTCGCAGCTTTCCACGCTGCGCGCTATGGCTTCGGTCTCGCTGGCCGATTCGATAAGCCCCAGCCCGTCGCGGATCCATTGAATCAGGGCGCCGCCCATGAACACGCTGCCTTCCACCGCGTATTCCGGGCCGGCGCCGGGTGCGCTGGCTGCAACGGTCGTGACCAAGCCGTTCTTCGAAAGCGGGGCCTCGCTTCCCGTGTTCATCAGCAGGAAGCAGCCCGTTCCATAGGTGTTCTTGGCCTGTCCGGGCTCGAAGCAGCACTGCCCGAACAGCGCGCTTTGCTGATCGCCCGCCACACCGCGGATGGGGATGCCCGCCACGATGCCCGCACGTGCCGTAACGCCGAAATCGCCCGAAGACGGCCGCACCTCGGGCAACATGCTTAGGGGGATGTCGAACAGGTTGCACAGCCACTCGTCCCATTGCATGGTGTGGATGTCGAAGAGCATCGTGCGGCTGGCGTTGGTGGGGTCGGTGGCATGCACCTTGCCGTCGGTCAGCGCCCAGATAAGCCACGTGTCTATCGTGCCAAAGGCCAGCTTGCCCGCATCGGCCAGCTCGCGTGCGCCTTCGACGTTGTCCAGGATCCACTTCACCTTGCTCGCCGAGAAGTAGGCATCGGGAACGAGGCCCGTCTTGGCCGTTATGGCTTGGGCCACTTCGGGATCGCCGCACACGGCGTCCACGATGCTTGCGGTACGGCGGCACTGCCACACGATGGCGTTGGACACGGGCTCGCCCGTCTCGCGATTCCACACGACGGTCGTTTCGCGCTGGTTGGTAATGCCGATGCTGTCTATTTCGCCGGCGTCCACGTTGTTCGCCACCAGCAGCTCGGTCAGGGTCCCCAGCTGGGCCGACAGAATTTCCTGCGCATCATGTTCCACCCAGCCCGGATGGGGATAGTGCTGCGCGAATTCGCGTTGGGCAACGCCGGCTATGGCGCCCGCGCGGTCGATCAGCACGCTGCGCGCCGATGTCGTCCCTTCGTCCAATGCGACTACGTACTTCTTCATGGACATCCCTTCTCGCCCTGCGCTTTGCCTTCTTGCCGAAATTATAACGCGGCCCACGCCCCGACTGAATATTTCTGCCAGGTCACTCTATTCACATCTTAGAAAGGCCGTTTCTGCAGGTGCGCCGCAGCAGGGTCTGGTGAATAGGGTGACCTGGCAGAAATATTCACGGTCGTATGTGTCGAGGGGACGCTTCTCTTGACATACGTTAGGTCGAGGCCGACGGCGTTCTTGGCCTGTCGTATTCATGTGGTCAGCTGTTTTGCAGCGGGTGAGCCGGGCGCGTGCTTTACTATGAAGGCATGTCCGCGCGATGGGGGAACGCTCATGAACATTAGCATTGCAAGCGACCATGCAGGCTTCGAGGAGAAGCAGCTCATCATAGATTACGTACGCGAATTGGGGCACGCAGCACACGACCGAGGACCCGACAGCGACGATCGGGTGGATTACCCCGACTTCGCAGAAATCGTGGCTCGCGATGTGGCAGGCGGGGAGGCCGACCGCGGCATCCTCGTGTGCGGAACGGGCATCGGCATGGCCATGGCGGCCAACAAGGTGCGCGGCATCCGCGCGGCCAACGTGGTTTCGCCCGAGTTCGCAGCGTTGGCGCGCGAGCACAACGATGCAAACGTCATCACCATATCCGGGCGCTTCGTAGACGATGCCACCAACCGTGCCATCGTGAAGGCCTTCCTCGAAACCGAATTCGGTGGCGGGCGCCATGCCGGCCGCGTGCAGAAAATAGCCGCGCTGGAAAGGCGTTAGGCGGGCGATTGCCCGTTCATTCGAAAGCGAGCGGGCGATTCCGTTCGTTCATTCACAGGCGCAAGCGAATCGAAAACGTTTCCTTAGCTTGCGCTTGTCGGGGCAGGCGGGCTTTCCCAGGGCTGTATGCGCACGCCCCCCTGGCGAAGAATTGCCAGTCCTCCTTGAGAACAATTTACGACCGTCGAGGCAACGCCGCTTCCCAGCGTGCCGCCGTCCAGCACCACGGGTACGTGTTTCAGCAGTTCCGGCGCCACATCTGAAGCCGTGCGTGGGTCGGGTCCGCCCGACACGTTGGCGGAAGACGCGGCCACGGGGCCAACGGCGCGGATAATTTCAAGCGCGGTTTCGTTCGCGGGCATGCGCAGCCCGATGGTGCCTGCGGCAGAGCGGAAGGGCGGAGGCACGGCACGCGATGCTTTCACGACGATGGTCAGCGCGCCCGGCCAGTGCTCGTGGGCCAGGCTTCGCACCTGTGGGGGCACGTCGTCGCCGTATACGTCCAAGGCCTCGGGCCCGCCGACCAGCCAGGCAATCGGCTTGCCTGCTTCGCGTCGCTTCAGGTCGTAGATTATCTGGGGCGATGATGCATGCAGTACCGCAACCCCAATCCCATACACGGTGTCGGTGGGAAATATGGCCGCATCGCCCGCACGCAGTGCCTCGATCGTTTTCATCATGCGCGCGCCATTGTTCGGCACGTCCATCACACGCGCACCGCCGTCCAACGCAGGTATCGCTTGCCCACCATCATCCGCCGGGTGCACGCTGCCGCCCATCGCGCCCATCGCACGCGCACCGCCGTCCATCGCGCGCATCGCGTGGGCGTCACCGTCCGCCCTGCGCGCATCGCCGTCCAACGCAGGTATCGCTTGCCCACCATCATCCGCCGGGTGCACGCTGCCGCCCATCGCGCCCAATACACGCGTGTTGTCGTTCAGCGTTGTTCCCTCGTTCTTGCTCATAACGCCATTATAGTTGCATCGCTGGGAATGCGCCCCGCGCATGATGGGCGCATTCCCAGCGATGCCGCCGGTCACAGCCCCATCCACCGGACGTGGGCAGTGTAGCTTCACTCTTGGCAGGCGCGCTCATGAGGCAGAGGCATAACAGGCCCCTATTTGCCCTCTGCGGCAAGCGCGCTCATGCCGCAAAGGCATAACAAGGCCCTGTTATGCCGTTTGCCCATCTAATCGCCAAGCATACAGTCTTGCGAACTGGCACTTCACCATTCGGCTGTCATGCGTGGAAGGCGGCGAGCCATAATAGCGCCCTATTATGCCTCTCGCCATCCGAGGCGCCGTCCCGCCGGCTCCCCGAACTGCGAGAACCCGCCGCGGGCCCGCGCGCTCGCAGTCGTGGGGGCATAATAGCGCCCTGATATGCCGCTCGTCGCCCAGGGCAATCGCGTGCAGGCCTTCGAACTGCGCAAACCCGCCGTGGACAGGTGCGGTCGTGCTACAATGGCATGCGTGTTCGACGGTGCTCCATGCGGGGAATGGAGGATGCAATGCCAGCAGACAGGCCTTCTTGGGACGAATACTTCGCAACCTTGGCGAAACAGGTGTCCACGCGCACGACGTGCCTGCGGCGTGCGGTCGGTGCGGTCATCGTGAAGGAGAACCGCATCCTGGCAACGGGATACAACGGCGTGCCGCGCGGCATGGCGCATTGCTCCGATGTCGGGTGCCTGCGCGATCAGCTGGGCGTGCCGTCCGGCCAGCGTCAGGAAATCTGCCGCGGCCTGCATGCCGAACAGAATGCCATTATCCAAGCGGCGCGCTATGGCATCGACATCCGCGAATCGAAGATATACATAACCACGCAACCGTGCATCACCTGTGCGAAGATGTGCATCAATGCGGGGATAAACGAGATAATCTATGCCAATCCGTATCCCGACGAACTGTCGCTTGGCATGCTAGACGAAGCCGGCGTGCCCTACCGCGTGTTCGAAGCCTAATGAATGGTTGGGGCGCGCACCAACCGCGAAGCCTAATGAATGGTTGGGGGGTCCCAACCGCGCGCCAACCGCGTCCCCAACTGCGCGCCAACCGCGCGCCCACCCCATCCTTGGCGCCCAAACGGGCCGTGGGTCCGCCTATAAGGCAAAAACTCGCTACCGTTTGCCATTTATTTGCTTCTTTCCGCCTGCAGACGTTACCAAATCGTTTCGCGTCCGTTATCATGTGTCACGTTTTGTCATGGCGCGCAAAGGCGCGGCGACGGGCGAAAGTGACGTATGGTCGTTGTAGCAGCGGTAATTGGCTTGATAGTGGGCGTGGCGGCATTTGCCCCCCTTGTGTTCGGAATGAACAAGGCACGCCTGGCCACGCCGACGAGCAACTTCGGGCATGCGGGCTCCCTGCTTCTGGGAGTGCTTATCTCGTTTGTCGTCTTGGGCGTAGCCGTGGTGCTCTGCGTGTTGCTGGCCCGCGATTTCGCGGTGCCCTTCACGGTTGGCGCTGCGGCGGGTCTTGTGGCGGCGGCCGTGGTCTTCGCGGTGACAAAGCAGCTGAGGAAGTAAGATCGGAAAGGGAGAACTGTGGAAGGCACCAACCCTATCGAGATGCTTAACGAAGCGGTACCAGAGCTTCAGGAGTCGTTCAATTCGGCATTCGTCATCGAATTCGGCAACAGTGGTTTCGGCATCACGCAGTACATGCTGTACGCCA
>DMNP01000395.1 GCA_003452695.1 Eggerthellaceae bacterium | reverse complement strand
GCCAAGCATGTGTGGATCCTGATGGGCGGATGGATGTGCGGCGCAATCTTCTGCCTGCCCGGCCTGTCGCAGTGGCTTGTCAGCCAGTTCGGCCAGGGCTTCTCGTGCCTGATTCCCGTCGGTGGCTACAACATGTTCAACACCGGCTACGACCTGTTCCTCGGCGGCGAGCATGCCATGACCGGCCTGGTTCACCTGGGCTCCTTCATGCTTGCCGTGTTCGGCCTGTTCTTCACCGGCCTGGGCACGTTCATCGTGTGGAACGCCAAGTGGGGCCGCAAGACCCTTGCCGAAGTTCACCTGGAAAAGGCCCAGCACGCGCTGGCCGAGGCCCAGGAGCATGCGCCTGCCGCCACGCCCGAAGTGAAGAAGGAATAGCGCCAACTGCTTCAACGAAGATTCAAGAAAGCCGCCCTCGGGCGGCTTTCTCATTTGAATATAGGTGCCTGGTACCTCTATTCAGCCAATGGGCTGGATGGCGACTTCGCGGATATAGGAGCCCTGCTCGTCGGATTCCAGCACGTTGAAGGCGACGGCCAGCTCGATGTCCAGATCCTTCAAGAAGGGGAGGAAGCTTAACGGGAAGGCGATCGACTGTTCCACGTCGTTCGGCATGAAGTCGGAACATCCCGCTGCAACGAGGGCGTCGTAGGCCGTCGCGCGATCGTTTCCATACACCTTTCCGCACTTCAGGAAGAAATCCCCGTCGTCGAACGACAGGATGGGCGTTAGGCGCGCGCCGCGTTCGTTGCGGATGCGCATCTCACTGCGGTGCTTGTTGTCCAGCGAGCAGTAGTGCATGCCGAAGGGCATGTCGTGGTCGATGCCCCAAAGCATCAGTTCCAAGCAAAGCTCTTCGCTTCCGGCAACGGGCAAGCCGCCTGAATAACCGTAGTCGTACATGACGTCGAACGGGGGATTGCGAATTTCGAAACCGCGCGCGGCGTATTCCTCCCAACTGTGGAAGGGGAAGCAGAATTCGAGCAGGTTTATGCCGTCGATCCCGATAGCGGCCCAGCGTTCGAACAGCTCGTGCATGCGCTCGTCGGTATTCGGGATTATCGGCATTTCCACCATGAGCGACGGGATGTAGCGCTTGGCGATTTCCATGGCAGCCAGCACGCGTTCCTGGCGCTCCATCGGGTCGTCTTGCTTCACGCTGAAGCGGATCTCGTCCAGGCCCGCATCGCGCAGCCTCGCCGCGCCCTCTTCGGTCAGAAGGTCGCCCGATGTGTACATGCGCTTGTGGGCGGAGGGAAAGCGCTTGCGGGCTTCCTCGAGCAGTGCGATGGAGTCGTCCAGGACCAAGAGCGGTTCTCCGCCCGTCAGGCCCAGAACCGCCAGATTGTCGTGGCCGTAGCGCCGTTCGGCGTCTTCCAGCCCGTCGCGCCAGGGGCAGCCCTCGCGCACGAACTTGTCGTAGTCGGCCACGTTGTAGTTGAAGCAGAAATAGCAATCGCGATGGCATTTGAACGTGGTGCTGAAGGTTTCCGAACCCTTGTTGCCCGTGCATTCCACGCACGCTTTCGACTGCCAGCCCCATACGATGGAGGCGCCGGCGTTCTTGAACCGAGCCCCACGCTCGCGCAGTTCGTCGCGCAGCGCATCGATGCGCGCTTGGTTCTCGCCCGCCTTGGTGAAGACGATACCCTTTTCCTTCAGCGCGTTTATATAGGCGAAGCCTCCCTTGCGGTACTCGCGAATCTCGGACTGCAACACTTTGTTTTTCATAGAAGTCTTTCCAGCTAGACCAGACACTTGCCACCGGCCAGACAGTTGCCAGGCGAGGTGTCTGGTGGTATGCCAGACACCTCGCCCTCTACACCGCCTGGTAAGGAGCGGGAGGTTCGGCTAGCGCTTTATGTTCGCGTGCACTTCCTGCAGCGAGCGCACCTTCTTCGAGCCTATCTTGCGAACGGTCTTTATGCCTTCGGCGCTGGCCTTGCCGGCTGCGATGGTCGTCATGTAGGCCACATGGGCCTTGATGGCCGCCCGTCGCATGGCGCTGCCGTCGTCGGCGGATTTCGTCGTGGTCGATGGCGTGTTTATGACCAGGTCGGCATCGCCGTTGGTTATAAGGTCGATAACGTTCGGGCGGCCTTCCGACGCCTTCAGCGTAAGCGTGGCCGGAATGCCCGCCTGCACGAGCGCATCGCGCGTGCCGCGCGTGGCGATTATCTCGAAACCGGCATCCACCAGCGCCCTGCCGAGCGGCACGAGCTCGTCCTTGTCGCGGTCGGAAACGCTCAACAGCACCGTTCCGCCGAGAGGCAGCTTGGTCTGCGTGGCTTCCTGCGATTTGTAGAACGCTTCGCCGAAGGTGCCTGCCAGGCCGAGCACTTCGCCGGTCGACCGCATTTCCGGTCCCAGCACAGGGTCCACTTCGGGGAACATGTTGAAGGGGAACACGGCTTCCTTCACGCCGTAGTGGTGGTATTCCACGTCCTTCAGCTCGGGCACGGGCGAAGGACGGCCGGTCAGCGGCATGGTTATGACGTCGGTGGCGATCTGGACCATCTGGATGCCGCAGACCTT
>DMNP01000037.1 GCA_003452695.1 Eggerthellaceae bacterium | reverse complement strand
TGAGCGCCCCCCGCAGGAACCGCGCCCACAAGGAAACCGGCTAGTCCGTGTAAGCGCCAAAGCGAACCTATAAGTGGTGAGCCATGCTCGCGTAATTGCCGGTTTCCCCAAGCGCGGTTATCGCGGGGATAAGGCGCGAGGGGGCGCGCGGGGCCCTTCCCCCGGCGCGGCCGGGCGGACAGGAAAGAGAAGCCAGCAGCCCCGGCGCGGCCGGGCGGACAGGGGAGAGAGACCCACAGCCTCTGGCGCGCAGATGGCGGCAAGCGAGAGAGGCTTCGCAGGCTTGCCCGGTGTCCGTGGTAAACAGATATTCCAGAGTTTGTTCGATGGCGCGTGGGCGGTGGCGCTGCTATGATGGAGCGCGAGAAAACGAGTCGCATACGCAATCCAATCGCACGAAGCAACCGCTCGAATACGTATACGCACACGCTGAGACGAGGCTTACACCATGGCATTCGTACATCTGCATAATCATACGGAATATTCCCTGCTCGACGGCATGACGCACGTGAAGGAAATGGTGCGTCGGGCGGCGGAATTCGACATGCCCGCCGTGGCCATTACCGACCATGGCGTGATGAGCGGCGTGCCCGAGCTGTGCGAGGCGTGCGATGCCGTGGAAAAGGAAACGGGCAAGCGGGTTAAGCCCATCTACGGATGCGAGGTGTACTTCACCACCGACGAAACGCTGTCGCGCGAAAGCAAGCCGCGGTTGTACCACATGATTCTGCTGGCCAAGACCAACGAGGGCTACCACAACCTGCTGAAGCTGGTAAGCGAATCGCATACCGAAAACTACTACTACAAGCCGCGCACGACGTTTTCCCAGCTGCAGAAGTACGGCACGGGGCTTATCGGCACCTCGGCCTGCATCGCGGGCATCATCCCCAAGCTGTTGGACGACCGGCAGTTCGAGGAAGCCTGCGAATGGGCGCGCAAGTTCGCATCGTGCTTCGCCCCGGGCGATTTCTACATCGAATTGCAGAACCAGGGCGAGGAAGTGAAGACCGACAGCGGCATGTCTCAAACCGAGCTGAACCGCCAGCTGGTGCGGGTGGCGCAGGAGTGCGGCTTCAAGACCATCGCCACCAACGACTTCCATTACCTGAACCGCGAAGATGCGCGTTCGCACGATATCATGCTGTGCATCGGCACGGGCAGCAAGATTAACGACGCCAAGCGCATGCGCTTCCCCAACGATCAGTTCTACATGAAATCGGAAGCGGAAATGCGCGAGGCCCTGGCGGAATTCCCCGAGTCGTGCGACAACACCGTGGAAGTTGCCGAGAAGTGCAACGTGGAGCTGGAACGCGATTCCATCCTGCCGCGTTTCCCCCTGCCCGAAGGCGAAACCGAGGAATCGTGGTTCCGTCATCAGTGCGAAGTGGGTTTGGTCAGGCGCTATGGCGAAGGAAAGGCTGCAACGCTGGAAGAGTTGCGCCAGCTGCGCCCCGACGTGTGCGACCGCTACGACGTGGAGGCGAAGGTCATCCTGGATGCGGGCTTCCCCGCCTACTTCCTTATCGTGCAGGAATACATAGAATGGGCGCGCAGCCAGGGAATCGGCGTAGGGCCGGGCCGCGGTTCGGCGGCGGGCGCCATCGTGGCCTACGCGATGGGCATCACCGATTTGGACCCGCTGGAAAACGGTTTGCTGTTCGAGAGGTTCCTGAACCCCGAGCGCGTGGAAATGCCCGATATCGACGTGGACTTCGAACAGGGTCGGCGTGAAGAGGTTATCGACCACATCAAGGACGTGTACGGCGAAGACCACGTGTCGCAGGTAATCACGTTCGGCACCCTGCAGGCGAAGAACGCCGTGCGCGATGCGGCGCGCGTGCTGGACTATCCCTATGGCGTGGGCGACCGCATTACCAAGCTCATCGGCGACGAACTGGGCATAACCATAACCGACGCCCTGGCGAAGAACCCCGATTTGAAAGCCGCCTACGACAACGAAGACGACGTGCACCAGGTAATCGATGCCGCGCTCGGCATCGAAGGGCACTTGCGTGGCGAGGGCGTGCATGCCTGCGCCACCATCATTTGCCGCGACCCGATGAGCGATCACGTGCCCATGAAGCGCGACACCAAGGGCGGCGGCATCATCACGCAGTACGACGGCCACTACACGCCCGACTTGGGCCTGTTGAAAATGGACTTCCTGGGCCTGCGCACGTTGGACGTGCTTTCCATGGCGTGTCGCAACGTGCAGGAAACGCACGGCATAAAGCTGGCTCCCGAGGACATTCCCATCGACGACCCGTTGGCGTTTCGCCTGATGCAGGGCAAACTGCGGCTTTGCGAAACCGACCTGGACACCGAAAACACCGCCACGCTGAACATGGACGGCTTGTTCCAGGTGGAAGGCGCGCTGTACGTTTCGTTGTTCAGCCGCATGGCGCCGACCAGTTTCGCGCACATCGTGGCGTCCATTGCGCTGAACCGCCCGGGCCCCTTGGAGTCGGGCATGGTGGACGACTACGTGGACGTGGCGTCCGGACGCAAGCCGGTGCACTACTACGACAACCGCCTGCGCCCCATTCTGGAGGAAACGTACGGCACCATGGTCTATCAGGAGCAGATCATGCAGGTGTCCATGGTCATGAGCGGCTTTTCGGCCGGCAAGGCCGACAAGCTGCGCAAGGCCATGGGCAAGAAGAAGATCGACGTTATGCGCCAGCTGCAGGAAGACTGGAACCAGGGCGCCGTGGACAACGGCTATTCCCTGGACATCGCCAAGAAGATCTGGGAAGACGCCGAGAAGTTCGCGAAGTACGCCTTCAACAAGTCGCATTCGGCTGCCTATGCCATCCTGGTCATGCGCACGGCGTACCTGAAAGCTCACTATCCCTTCGAGTTCATGTCGGCGGTGCTGTCGTCGTACATGGGAAACACCGACCGGCTTATCCGCTACATCGCCAGCTGCAACCATTCGGGCATACCCGTTTTGCCGCCCGACATCAATTCCTCCAATGCCGAGTTCACGCCCGTTGCAGAGGGCGTGCGCTTCGGGTTGGTCGGCGTGCGCGGCATCGGCAAGGCGGTGGCCGACGAAATCGTGGCCGAGCGCGAGCGCGGCGGGCGGTTCACGTCGCTTCACGACTTCGTGAACCGCGTGGACGCCAAGTGCTACAACCGCAAGGCGCTCGAAGCGCTCATAAAGGGCGGCGCCTTCGATTCGACCGGCTATACGCGCCGCCAGCTGATGTACTTCGTCGAGGAAACGCCGCTCATCGACAGCGCTTCCAAGCGCCAACGCGACCGCGATGCGGGCCAGGTGAGCATGTTCGACCTGTTCGCAGACGACGAAGGGTCCGGCTTCGAAGAAGAAGTGCCTCCCCCCGACGGCGTGGAATGGCCGAAACGCCAGAAGCTTGCCTTCGAGAAGGAAATCATGAAGATATACGTTTCCGAGCATCCGCTGGAACCGTACGAGGCCATGATCTCCAAGATGACGAAATGGCAGATAGGCGACCTGGCCGACCGCACGCAAGAGATTAAGTCATCGGTGTTCGTGGGCATGATCTCCAGCGTGGTGACCAAGCTGACCAAGCGCGGCACGCGCATGGCCACGTTCACGCTGGAAGATACGACCGGGTCGATTGAATGCATTACGTTCAAGTACGACGATTTCGCCAACGCGGTGGTCGAAGATGCCATCGTGAAGGTGAAGGGCAAGTTCGAGCACGGCGATCGCGGCAATCAGATAATCGCCTACGAAATTGACGTCATCGAGCTTTCCGAAGACGATCTGCGCCCCGCGAACTTCGAATTGCGCGTGCCGTCGAGCGACCTAAGCCAAGACCGCGTGCTGCAGCTGAACCGCATCTTGGCGTCGTACCCAGGGCGCGACTACGTGGCGCTGTTCGTGATGCAGGCCGATGGCCGCAAGTTCCGCGCAGAACTGCCCATGACCATAGATTCGCACAACATGGTCATGCGCTCCGAGATTCAAAGCCTGTTCGGCGCGCCTGTGTGGTAGATGGGGGCGAGACGATGCCGGGAAGCGACGAAGCGCGGATGGTGCAGCTGAAGGTGCTTACGCTTATCGTGACGAGCGTGGGTTCGCCGTCGTTTCTGGTGCTGCAGCCGATAGAGGAGTCCGCCAGCGAGGGGAAGTCGCGCGTCGTGCCGATTTGCGTGGGGTTCACCGAGGCCATGGCGCTGGGGGCTACGCTGGAAGACGCGCGTTTCGAACGTCCCATGACCCACGACCTTATGCTGGACGCCCTGACAAATCTGGATGCACGCGTGGACCACGTGCTTATAAGCGACGTGAAGAACGGCACCTTCTTCGCACGGCTGTACCTTCACCAGCACGGGCGCATCGTGGACCTGGATGCCCGGCCGTCCGATGCCATAGCCCTGGCCCAGCGTCAGGGGGCCGCCGTGTACGTTTCCGAGGATGTGCTCGAGCGCGCCTCGTTTCCCTATCTGTTCCGCCGCCCGTACGACGAAGAGCGCATCGTAGAGGATTTCAAGGAATTCCTGGACGGCGTTTCGCCCGACGACTTTGCCTGAAAACGCTGCAGCGCACCGTTGGCTTGAGGGGGGGGCGGATTGCGGCAGGCTGTTGCCCGTGCTATGCGAGCCGCGAGGCACGCACGGCGGTGATGTGGCCGGACGAGTCTTCGAACAGGCACAATTTGCCGTCGCGGCTTTCGTAGAGCAGGCGCACGCGCGTGGGCGCGGGAATCGCCATGGCGTTGTCGCCGGATGCGGCGTGGGCCAAATCAACCCCGTTGCACTGTGCGCCCCTGCCGTGCGCGTCGTGTTCGCGACTAGGCTTCATAGCGCACATCCCAGAAAACGAGCCCGCATGCAGGCGCGCATTCGCCCGCTGCGGTGCGGTTGCGGGCTGCCAGCGCCTCGGCCACCCACGACTCGGGCTTGCGCCCCCGTCCCACGTCCACAAGGGTGCCGGCAATCGTGCGCACCATCGAATGCAGAAACGAGCTTCCCACGATGCGCATGACGAGCATTTTCTCGCCGCAGATGTCCTGGTCGTCGAACGATAGCTCCATCAGGTTGCGGCAGGTGGGCTTGTCGATCGCCGAAGCGGCCCGGCAGAAGCTCTTGAAGTCCTGTTCGCCTATCAGGCAGCGGGATGCTCGTTGCATGGCGTCCACGTTCAGATCGCCCACGTGCCACGAGAATTCGCGCATGAACACGGGGGCGACGTCTCCCGTGGCAAGGAAATAGCGGTATTCGCGCGCCACCGCGTCGAACCGCGCCGAGAACCCATCTTTCATCTGGCGAATCTCGCGTATCGATATATCCTCGTGCGTTATGGCGTTCATCGAGCGGCGCAAGCTCGCGAATCGCTGGCGGCATGCATCGCGCTCGTCTAGGGAAGCCAGCTCGCTGCCCGTTACGTCGAAGCTGACAACTTGCCCGCGCGCATGCACGCCGGTGTCGGTGCGTCCGGCGCAGGTGGTTTCCACGGGGCGGCGCAGCAGCATTTCCAAGGCGGCTTCCAGCTCGCCCTGCACGGTTGTGCGGTCGGGTTGGCGCGCGAATCCGGAAAACGCTGCACCGCGGTAGGCCACCTTCATCGCAAGGGTGCGTGTCGCTTCGTTCTGTATGTCGGATCCTTCCCCGTTCACGTTGGCTTTCGTCGGCCGCGCCGCCGGCCCGGCCCGGAAAACAGTCGAGCCCTTATACTATCAGATAGGAAACGGGCGGGTTTGCGGGTTTCGACGATGGTGCATGGTACAATGTGCCGGAACACAGGAGAGCCGCTGCCCGCTTTGCATTCGGCGGTCGGGCGGCGCATGACAATCAACGAGGTTTTTGCATGTCAGCCCAATTCAAGGTGCATGCGGCCGACGCGCGTGCGGTCGCATACCTGCGCGAGCGCTTCGAATTGCCGGAGTTCATCGCCACGATCATGGCCGCCCGCAACATCTGCACCGAGGAGCAAGCCAATCGCTTCCTGAATCCTTCGCTCGACCGCGATTGGCTGAACCCCTACGAAATGCCGGGAATCGGCCCGGTGGTGGACGCCCTCGAGCAGGCCATTCGCGATCGGCGCCATATCGTGGTCTACGGCGACTTCGACGTGGACGGCGTGTCGGCTACCACCGTGCTGACACGCGGCCTGCGCGCGCTGGGCGGCTATGCAACGCCGTTCATCCCGCGCAGGTTCGAGGAAGGCTATGCCCTTTCGGAAGCGGCCTATCGGCGCGTGAAGCAGCTGAAGCCCGAGCTTATCGTAACGGTGGATTGCGGCATTGCCTGCAAGGACGAGATAGAGGCCATCGTCGCAGACGGGGTGGGCGTGGTCGTTACCGACCACCACGAGCCCTCGGAGCAATGCCCCGAGGGAATTCCCCTGGTGGACCCGAAAACCGATCCCGCGTGCCCGAGCTCGGTGCTGGCGGGCGTGGGCGTTGCCCTGAAGGTGGTGCAGGCCCTGGGCGGGCGCTTCGGCTATCCCCACCTGTGGCGTTCCTACACCGATTTGGCAACGCTGGGCACGGTGGCCGACCTTATGCCGATGCGCGATGAGAATCGTGCCCTCGTGGCCGATGGCCTGGCGCGCATAAACGCAAACCCGCGCCCCTGCCTGGCTGCGCTGCTGGGGCAGGCGGGGTCGGCCGGCAAGCAGATAAGCGCCACCGACCTAAGCTTTTCGCTTATCCCGCGGCTGAATGCGGCAGGCAGGCTGGGCGATGCCCAGGGGGCGCTGGATCTGCTGATGACCGACGATTTCGACACGGCGTGCAAGCTGGCGGCCGAGTTGGAGGCCACCAACGACAAGCGGCGCGCCATAGAATCCGAGCTTTCCGAGGTGGCCCGCGCCAAGGCAGGCGAGGTATATCGCGGCCAGCGTGCGCTGGTGGTTGCCGGCGAGGGCTGGCACGAAGGGGTGAAGGGCATCGTGGCCAGCCGCCTCGTGCACACGTACGGCGTGCCGTGCCTGCTGTTCACCATAGACGGCGACGAAGCCCGCGGAAGCGGCAGGACCGTAGGGCAGGTGAACCTGTTCAAGGCGGTGGAAAGCGCCAGCGATTTGCTCACGCGCTTCGGGGGCCACGAGGCTGCCGTTGGCGTTACGTTGCCCGCAAGCAAGCTGGACGAGTTCGCCGAACGGCTCTGCGCCTACATGGACGCCCTGCCCGACGACGATTTCCACCCGCTCGTGGAAATAGACGCCTGCGTCTCGCTGGACGAGCTGACCATCGAAAACGTGCAGAAGCTGCAGGCGCTTGCCCCCTTCGGGCAGGAAAACCGCGTTCCCTGCCTGTTGGCGCGCGATGTGATGCTCGCCAACGCGCGTGCCGTGGGGGCCGAGAAGAACCATTTCTCGTGCACGCTTTCGAACGGGCATGCAAGCGTTGCGGGCATCATGTTCCACTGCACCGACATCGAGCTTCTCATGCGCACGAGCAGCCTGGTGAACGCCGCCTTCGAAGTGCAGATAGACGAATGGCGCGGCAAGCGGTCGGTGAAGGCCATGCTAAAATCGCTTTCGCCCGCCCAGTCGTGCGCGGCGCTCGAAGCATGCCTGGACCCGGGCAACCTGCGCTTCGTATCCGACCTGTACGCGACGAGCGACGAAGAGCTCTGCGAAGCGCAGCCGGAAAGCCCCTTGGACGTAGAGGCCTACGAGGCCGATTGCGCAAGCAACCGCGAAACCTGGCGGCGCCGTGCCGCCACCCACCCCGCCGAGCTGGAAGACGAAATCGTGCGCGCCCTCATCGGCGATGGCACCCTGCACCCCGAGCAGCAAGAGGTGCTGAACCATCTGGATGCGGGAAGGTCCACCATGTGCGTCATGGCGACGGGGCGCGGGAAGTCGTTGATATTCCAAGTGCATGCGGCCAAGTTGGCGCTGCGCGAACGCAAGGCCAGCCTGTTCGTGTATCCTTTGCGCGCGCTTATAGCCGACCAGTCCTTTCACCTGAACAACGCGCTTTCGCGGTTCGGCATCGTTTCCAGCGTGCTGACGGGCGAAAGCTCGCCGGAAGAGCGTCGGGCCATATACGATGCCTTGGCGCAGGGCGAATGCGACATCGTCCTGACCACTCCCGAGTTCCTGACCATCCATGCCGACAAGCTGGCGGCATCGGGGCGCATAGCCTTCGTCGTCGTGGACGAGGCGCATCACATCGGCATGGCCAAGGCAGGCCAGCGCCTTGCGTACAAGTCGCTCGGAACCGTCGTCCGCCAGCTGGGCGACCCGACCGTGCTGGCCCTTACGGCAACGGCAAGCGGCGATGTTGCACGCGATATCGCGACGGCGCTTCCCCTCAGCACGTGCGTGTTCGACCGCACGGACCGCCCCAACCTGGAAGTGGACGACCGTCGTGGCCTGAAGACGCGCGAGAGCTATCTTGCCAACCTGATTGCAGGAGGCGAGAAGACCGTCGTGTACGTTAACTCGCGCGAAAGCTCGGTGCAGCTGGCGCGCATCCTGCGCCAGAAGGTGCCGCAGATAGCGCTCATGATCGGGTTCTACAACGCCGCGCTGTCGCGTGGCGAGCGTGCGCGGATAGAAGAGATGTTCAGGCTCGGGCAGCTTACCGTGCTCGTCGCCACGTCGGCGTTCGGCGAAGGCGTGAACATACCCGACATCCGCCATGTCGTGCTGTACCACCTGCCCTACAACGAAATAGAATTCAACCAGATGAGCGGCCGTGCTGGCCGCGATGGCGCGTTGGCGGGCGTGCATTTGCTGTACACGAGCAAGGATGCCGAAGTGAACGAGCGCATCCTTTCCGACATGACTCCCGACCGCAATCGCATGGCGCAGGTCTATCGCGCCCTGCGCGATGCCCAGCGCGAGTCGGGCGAGGGGTTCTTCACGGCAAGCAACGTGGACGTTGCGAAGCGCGCTTCGCAACGCGGCGGCGCGGTTTCGCAGGATTCTGCGCGCTGTGCCATATCGGTGTTCCGGGAATTGGGCTTGGTGGAAACGCACACGGCCTATACATCGGGCGAAATGGTGCGTTCGGTGCGCGTCGTGGCGGGAGCCGACAAGGTGGAGCTGGAAAGCTCGGTGCGCTATCGCGAGGGGCTCGACGAGCAGGCGGTGTTCCAGGACTTCAAGCAATGGGCCCTTCGCGAGGACGCGCGCGCGTTGCAGCTGAGGGTGCAAAGCCCCATCCTGCCTGCGTGCGGCACCGTGTAGGCGTTTTCCAGGCGTCTGGGTGTGGCGTGGAAGGATTGCGCGCCTGCGGCGGATCGGGCGTGCAGCGTGCGGGCCGCATGGTCCGGTTGCCATGCGGCCCGCACGGTGTGCAGTTGTCGTCGTGCGCCCGCGCACGCCCCTTCGGTGAAAGCTACGACGTGCGTCGCTTCATCAACACGTTGTTGGTGTCCAGCCAGCTCTCCACCGTTCCCGTGTCGAAGCCGTCGGCGGGATCGACGACCAGCGCGTACATTTCCTCTTCCTTCAGCACGGCGTCGAGCGCATCGGTCAGCTGAATCTCGCCGCCCACGCTGGGCTTGGCGTCTGCCAGCAGCTCCATCACCCGTGCGCTCAGCAGGTAGCGTCCGAACACGGCCAGGTCGCTCGGGGCTTCTGCGGGGTCGGGCTTTTCCACGAGCGCATCTATCTTCCACACGTCGTCGGAAAGCGCAGATCCGGCGATAACGCCGAAGCGCTTCACGTCTTCGTGCGGCACGGGCATTACCGCGATTACGCTTGCGCCGCCATGCTCGTCGGATATCTGCTGCATGCGCGGCAGCATCTTGTTGTCGGGCACCAGCACGTCGCCGAGCAGCACGTAGAATGGCTCGTTGCCGGTTTTCTCGGCGGCGCAGCGCACGGCGTGCCCCAGGCCAAGCGCTTCTTCCTGGTACACGTAGCTCACGTTCATGTTGCCAACGCGTTCCACCTCGTCGGCATAGGCGTCTTTGCCGCGTTCGCGCAGAAGCGCCACCAGGTCGGGGTCGGGCGAGAAATGGTCCTCGATGGCCTTCTTCGAGCGGCTGTTGATGATGACGACCTCGTCGGCAGCGCTGGCCAGTCCCTCCTCCACCACGTATTGGATGACGGGCCTGTCCACCACGAGCAGCATCTCCTTGGGCTGCGCTTTGGTTGCGGGCAGGAAACGTGTGCCGAGGCCGGCTGCGGGTATAAGCGCCTTCATGCGGTGTCCTTTCAGATGTTCAGGCAATACGCAGCTATTATAGATGAACAAGGGGCGAAGGGCCTTTCGCACTTACATGGGGTACTGCTGCGGCTTTTCGCGCCTGCAACGGAGTTCACGCGTCCCCCTGCTCGACCGCCCGGCGGGCTGCATGTGCGGCCATGGTCGCAAGCTGTGCTGGGCAAAGCACCAACATCGGTCGTTTCGGGTGTTCCTATTTGTTGGAGATTGTGGAAAACTGCCCGCCATGCGTGATAAGATGGGCGGCATTCAACACGCGATAGAGTAAGAGGATGCTTATGGATTTGGCTCAGCAGGCAAAATTGGTGGATTCAATCCACGATACGCTGAACGACTTCGTCGGGCAGCGCTTGCGCGTGAAGGCGAACATGGGTCGTTCGAAGATTGTGGAAAACGAAGGCGTGCTCACCCAGGTTCATCCTCGCCTGTTCATCATGGAGATGGACCGCAAGCGCGGAGCCACAGCGCGCCAGTCGTACCAGTACGTAGACGTTCTGACGGGCACGGTGGAGCTTTCGCAGAACGGCGAGCCGCTGTTCGAGCCGTTCGTCATCGAACCGGAAGCCGACCTTCCCCCCATCGTGGAGGAAATCGTCGTAGCGGAATCCGCGAACGGCCAGCTGTTGGCCTAGCCGTGCGCCATAAGCGCAACGGGGCAACTTGCCGCTCTGTCTGACGACAAGAGCGCCGCAAGGGCGCGGGCAACGCCCTGCGATTTTGGAGAATTGCAGGTACGTTCGTTTACCCTTGACAAACAGCCTTGCTAAAGACACAATATCGTTCTGCGCATCGGCGCACATCATATACGTGGGGATGTAGCTCAGCTGGGAGAGCATCACGTTCGCAACGTGGGGGTCGTGGGTTCGAATCCCATCATCTCCACCACGGAAACCAAAGGCCCTCGGCAACGGGGGCCTTTTCATGTCCGGGCCGCGCGCGGGGATTCGAACCGATGAGGTCGATTTCCGGCCCAGAGGGCAGAATCGTGCCAGTGGCACGATTCTAGGAAATCGGTGCGGAGGCTTCAGCCGGAGCACGTGATTTTGCCCGGAGGGCAAAATACGGAATCCCATCATCTCCACCACGTAA
>DMNP01000325.1 GCA_003452695.1 Eggerthellaceae bacterium | reverse complement strand
GCAGGAATCGGGGGCAGAGGGCGAGGCGCTCTCCGGGGCGTGGCGGAAATCGGGGGCAGAGGGCGGATTCACGCAGGGGGTGCGGCAGGAGGAATCAAGGGCAGAGGGCGGATTCCCGCAGGGGGCGCGGCGCAAATCGGGGGCAAAGGGACCGCAGTGCGACGCATCGCCTCGCAAACCTGCCTGTTATACTGTGTCAGGGAGATGTTTCTCTTGACACACGTGCTGTTGGCAAAAGGGAGTCTCCCCGACATTGCTTGTGTCAAGAGAAACGTCCCCCTGACACACCTGACACACGCACAGGGGAAAACGGCAATCGGAGACGGGAAGTATGGCTGCAAACGAGAACGCACCGAGTTCGATACTGTATGCGGACCTGAAGGACCTGGGTTGCAAGAACTACGATGTGGCGCTTATCCTTATGGAAACCGACCGGCGTTTCGGTGACATGGTGCTGCTCGACCGCATAGAATCGCGCAGCCAGCTTTCGCGCTACATCGTGCACGTGGCTCCGGGCGAGATGAGCGAAGCGTTCTTCAAGGACTTCACGCGCAGCGCGCCGGCCGTGCTGGCCCTTATAGCGCAGCGCCAGACGAAAGGCGACGTGGCGCGCGTGGCTCCGCTCGTGGCCGAGCGCTATCGGGGCGCTTCGGCCGATGCGATGCGCCAAGCGCTGGAAGCCTATGGCGCCGACGGCAGCGTGTACCGCAACGCGCTTTCGCACATCGATTCCCTGCCCCTGGAAAACGAGGTGCAGCGGGCGCTACTGTTCCTGATGCTGTTCATCGTGGCCGGATGCACGGGCGATCCGCATCGGGCCGCGAAGGTGGTGCACGACTTCGCGGCTAATTACGCAGGCGCGGCGTTCCGCACGGTCGAGGCCAGCATTGCCCTGAACGCCGACAGCGCGAGCCACGGCGCAGGTGAAGGAGACGGCGCCGACGAAACCGACGTGCGCCTGGGCCTGATGCGCATAGTGGGAGGCAAGCTGAAGAGCGGAAGCTCGTTGTATCCGCTCGCCACCGATGCGGCCGGCAGCATCATCGGGTCGCTCGCCTCCGGGCCCGCGGCTATAACCGATGTGGACGCGGACGTGTCGCGCGAGCACGCGCGCATCTACCGCACGGGACAACACTGGTACATCGTGGGCCTGAACTCCACGAATGGAACATCGGTCATATCCGGCGCGGACAAGGTCGTTCGCACAGTGGAGCCCCCACGCGGTGAACGCCCGCGCGGCTACGAGCCCGAACCGATGGAGATCTTGCCCTCCGACACGATATGCTTGGGCGCCTCGACCCGTTTCATGGTCATGCCCATCTGGGGAGACTAGCGTGAACAGCACGGCGGCCGGCAGGTCTGGCGCAGCCGCAGGCCACCCCCCGCGTTGCCGCGTTGCCGTTCGCGGTGGGGCCGGCTGCTCGGGCGGGGAAAGGGACGAGGACGATTCTGCAAGCACATTTGCTGATGAATTCAAAAGTTAAGCCGAAGCCGAAGCAGAAGCCGGAGCCGAAGCAGAAGCCGGAGCCGAAGCCCTCTTCACCACCCGAGCAACAGGCCCGACTGCGAACGACAACGCGGCGGCAAGCGGCGGAACGGGAACGTTGCTGCCCACCGCCCGGCAAGCGGCGAAGACAGGGAGAAAGAGAGAGATAGGGAGAGGGGAATCAGGTTTGGCTTCGTCTTCGCTCTAGACATTATCAGGAATTACGCCTGCAAAATCGCCTCCCGTCCCCCGCCCCGCCCCGCGCACTGGTCGGGCAGTGGACGGCAACACAGAAACCGTCCCGATTGCAGGCCGCAATTAGTTGAACAACAAATGCGCGGGAAGGGCCGCTAGCATAGGAGCCATGGAATTATCTTTCGACATGAGCATCGTCGAATTCGACTCGTTCGAGACGGCGTTTCCCGTGCCGCCCGAGCGGCGCGACGCCGAAGCGCGCCGTTTCATGACGCTGTTCGTGGAGGAACAGGGCCACATGCAGGCGGGCGGGACAAGCTATGTGTGCCGCGCGCGATCGGTTACCGGCGAGCCATTCGCCCTGAAGCGCCTGCTCGTCGGCGCGGGCATCCCGAAAGGCGCCGTGCTTTCGGTCGAAGACACCGAGCGCATAACGCAGGGGCATGCGGCCGCGTTCTACGAGGAATACCGCAACCAGATGCTGGTCTCGCAGATGCGCGGCTTCCCGAAGCTGTACGGCTACGGGCGCATAGCGGGCGAGCCGGCCATAGTGATGGAATGGGTGAACGGGGTTTCGCTGCGCGATGTTGGCGCAACGCTTGGCGCTGGCGACCAGACAGCCTCGCCCCAGGTGGTGGCCGACATCGGCATAAGCGTCTTGAAGGTGCTCGACACGCTGGGGCGCTTGGACGCCACGCTGGTGCACCGCGACCTTTCGCCGGCCAACATAATGCTGCGCACCGATGCGGTCAGCTTGGAATCGCAAATGGCAAGCGGCGAATTCGACGTATGTCTCATAGACTTCGGCAGCGCCGCAACCGGCACCGCGCCGGGCCGTGCGTCGTTCACGATGGCCAGCCAGGTATGGCGCCACGGCACGCCCGAGTATGCGCCGCCCGAAATGCTCGCTCAGGACATTCCGCATGCCGAGGAGCTGCGCGCATCGCAGAGCATCGACGTGTTCGCGCTGTGCAGCGTGCTGTACGAGCTGTATGCAGGCCACACGCCCTGGCGCGTGGCAGACCACCCCGAGACCACGCCATATCGGCTGAAGCTGGAGAATGCGGCGGAACCCCTGGCACCGCGCACAGACGGCGACGAGCCGCTCATGCGCGCCATAATGGGCGGGCTGGCGACAGAACAAGCGCTGCGCCCGTCCGTCGAAGAGCTATTGAGGCAGTTGCAAGACTTCCGCCACCCCGCCGGTTCGCAGGCGAGAGCTGCCGCAGGCGACGATGCAGAAGACGGCAGCCGCGCAGGCAGCCGCGCACACGAAGGCAGCGAAGCCCTGCAAGGCGCAACGGCCGCAAGCGCGCGAGGCGTCCGACGCAAGCGGCGGCGCGACCCCCAAGTCGCGCCCGGATTGTACACGCCCGACAGCACGAGCTTTCGCGCAGTCGGCACCGACGAGGGCGGCGGGCGCGCAGGCGAGGCGGTGCAGCCCGCACAGCAAACACCGGGCATGTCGCGGCGCACCTTCGTCCTGGGAGGCGTGGCCCTTGCAACCTCGGCGGTAATCGGCGGCGGCGTTGCGGCGACCCTGTTCGGCGGCAGGAGTGCAGACACGGGCGCGGGTGCGGCCAAGCTGGGAGGCTACGTTATAAACGAGAGCGCGGTGGCAGGCGAAATCTGGTCGGGCGAGGCGCTGTACCCAGTGCGCAACCTGAGCAACAGCACGTGGATGCTCGTTTCGGGCCTGGAAGGCGGCGGTTCGGTCCAGCGCATCGACCTGGATGCATCCGGGCGCGAGCCCGGGCGTTTCACGGACGGTTTGATACGCGCATACGACGAGGCCAGCGGGGGCTACGGCTTCAAGACGGTCGTCGGCAACGCCGGCGGCATGCGGTGCGCATGGGGCATCGGGCGCAGCTTTCCGCAGGCCAAGGACTTCTGCCCCCTCGAAAACGGGCTGGCGGCGGGCTTGTCGAAAGAGCGGCTGGCGGCAGTGCAGGACCCGGACACGCAGCTCTGGGGCTATATAAACCAGGCGGGCGAAGACAAGCTGGCGCCTGCCTACTCCGATGCCAACGAGTTCTCCTTCGGCTTTGCCGCCGTGCGCGCAGCGGACGGCAGCGGGCTCTGGGGCCTGGTGAACACGGCTGCTTCCTGGGTGCTTGCACCGACGTTCCGATCGCTCGGCCGCATGTCGCAGGAAGGCCTGATGGTAGCTCTGCTACCCGACGATGCCCGTTGGTGCTTCGTGGACCAGGACGGCCAGCCGGCCTTCGGGCAATCCTGGACGCTCGTGCGCCGCTTCACCGAGGGCCTTGCGGGGTGCTGCGATGAAGGAACGGGGCTTTGGGGGTTCGTCGACGCGCAGGGCAAGCTTGCAATCGAATCGCGCTTTGCAGACGTGCTGCCCTTCAGCCGAAACGTGGCGCCCGCGAAAGACGCCGCTACGCAGCTCTGGGGACTTATAGGCACGGACGGCATATGGAAGGTCGAGCCGCGCTGGCTGCGCCTGGGCGAGCGCACCGGAAACCTGTTTCCCGCGCACGGATCGCCGGCGAACACCTACGACTTCGACTCCCCCGCTTGGATAGCGTACCGCGACGACCCCGCCAACACCGATTGGGACATCGCCTACGGATACATCGACGACGTCGGCAACTGGGCCGCCAAGCCCGTCTACGCCGACACGCTCATCCGCGACCTGGGCGTCTGAACGGGTAGCTATAGGGCAAAACAGGGCACGATGCCCTGGGCCGAGCCCGTCGGGGATGCTCCGTCGTAGCGCGCCTTGCCCGATTCCAGCACTTCCGAGAACGACCCGCCGCCTGCCGTGCGCAGCCACCACCGGCACGGCTCGCCGGAACCGACAAGGCTGCGCTGGCAGATGCCGTTTTCGGAATCTGCTTTCACCAGCTGGTCGACGAACAGCTGGTAGCGTATGCCTTCCAGTTCCATGAGCTGCGCCCATTCGGGAGAATCGTTCATAAGGTAATCGCCCGTGCGCATGGGGAACAGCTCGGAGAACGCGGGCAGCCACAGACGGTCGGAGCAGGTTTCGACCAACGTGCGCGCACCGGACACGAAGCCGCCGTCGTCGTAGATAAGGGTGTCGCCCGCATCGGTCGGCGTAACGGCCACGCTCGTCTTGTCCACAGATTGCATCACGGCCTGAAGGCTTGTGGGCAGCTGTGCCGCGAAGGGCCCGTTCAGCCACGCGCGCACCTCGCAGCCGTTCCAGCCGCCGTACACGTTCAGCGGCACGGTGTCGGCAGCGTCCTTTGCCCCGCCATCGTTGTTCATGGGAAGCCAGGCCACCGCATCGGCGAACATGAAAGTGATGCCCGCCGCGCCTCCGCCGGTAACGTCGTCGCGCGCAAAGCCGACCACGACTGCGCTCGTCTGCGTGCCATCCGCCAGCTGCACGGGCTTGGCCTGCGTGCCGTCCAGGCGCCCTTCGTCGTTCACCAGGTGGTAGCGCTTAACCGTTTCGCGGCGCGTGGGATCGTCGGGCGCCTGCGCGACCTCGTCCGCAATCGTGGACAGCTCGGCCCACGAGTACTCCGCCACCGACTGGCGCACCGGCGCCGCCGCCTGCGAAGCGCCCGATGCGCCCGCGCCGCCCGATGCGCACGACGCGCCAAGCGCCAGACACAGCGCCAACGCAAGCGCAATTATGATACGCAGCGAACCCTTCATCTTCACGCGCCTACCTCGGCCCTTCGACAGGCGGAGCCTTCCAGCAATCTCGGTATATGAATCCCCCTCTACGCATAAGCTCAGGTCTCCACGAACAATACTGCAGGACTTATGCGTAGAAGGGAGATTCAAATCTCGGTAATCACCGATATATCATGCCGGTCCAGGACGCGCAAAGCAGCACGCTTCGCCCTCTAGCTTCGTTCGCCCATGCCGGTGGGCGCAATCGGCTCTCAGCCGAATCGCACTCGCCCCGCGCGTCCTGGCCTAGGCGGTATAAATCAGCGCTTACCTCATATCGTCCCGCCCGCCATGGCATTCACGCGCCGCGACCCCTCGCGTGCAGCGGCTCCTCGCGTATCGCAGTCCTTCGCGTCCCGCATCCCTTCAACAACCACAACCATTTACTTGCCGCAGCCTTTCAGCTTCCGCAAGCGACCATCGGCTGCTAGTATCGGCAACTATCCCCTCTCTCAACTACGCCCTCCAACAAGAGCATTCAGGAAAGCTTAGCCGACAGCACCCGCGCGGGCGGCCGGAGCCTCATCCCCCAGCGGCACCCGCGCGGGCGGCCGGAGCCGCACGCCACCACTTATCAGCCAGCTTTTCGCTCCCATTGTATGCAATGAGGCGCCTTTCAATGCCCGAAAAAAGCTACAAGCCGCAATCTGCTGCATTTCGGTGCGGACAGATGCAACAAATCGCACGTTGTAGCTTTTTTGCCGCGTCTTCAGCTACGGCGCGGGAATGCGGCAGAGGAATGACCCCCATCGCTCGGCTGCCCAACCCGATAGACGCATACGCTCATCAGAGCGGACTGCGAGCTGTCCGAGAGTCCCATTGCGGAATACTTCTTCGTGAGCAGCTTCTTGCCCTCGCCGTTATGTGAAGCATACCAGGTTCCTGCAACGATTTATTGCGCAACAAATGCTCGCGTGACTATGCGCCAGGAACAGTAGCATCTGCGGGCATTGGTTTTCACGGCTTGCCAAGCGGCGGGAAAGCAGCATCGCCGCAACTGCCCCATTGCGCACGAATGCGGCGTGCCCGGCCAGCAACGCACCGCGTTACCACCTGCGGCCCGGCCAGCGGCAGAAACGGGGAGAGGGGTGAGGGCGATCCTGCAGGCGCAATTCCTGATTTTGAATCCCCCTTCTACGCATAAGCCCAGGTTTTCACGCACGATACTGCAGGACTTATGCATAGAATGGGGATTCAAATTCCTGATATATCCTTAGGTAGAGCCTAAGCCAAGCCCGAATCCCCATGCCCGGGACGGGCCTCCTGGCCGGGCCATGGGCAGCAACGAACCGCCACGCGCGAGCATGGCCGCTACGCATAACAGCTATGCCGCATTGGTCAGATGCGCTATCATGCGATCCATTACCAAACCGACCTACGATAGGAGCATCATGGACATCGTCGAGGCAATCGAGAAGCGCATTTCATGCCGCGCCTTCACCGGGCAGGCGCTCGAGCAAGGGCAATTTGACGCCCTTGAGCAGGAGGTCGAGCGCATCAATGGCGAATCGGGACTGCACTTCCAGCTGTACGGCCCCCGTGCGGACGGCACCGCCATCGACATGAGCGCGAAGATGTTCGCGGGCAACCCGCCGTGCTACGCTGCGCTCGTGGCGCGCAAGGACCCGCTGGAAGAAGAGAAGCTGGGCTATTACGGCGAGCAGCTCGTGCTGCTGGCCGAAACGCTCGGTCTGTCCACATGCTGGGTGGCAAGCACCTACGACAAGGCCACGGTGCGCGTCGAGCTCGGCGACGGCGAAGTGCTGCACGACGTGGTTCCCATCGGGTTCGCACCCGAGAAGATCCCGCTTAAACAGCGCACGATTCGCGCGAGCATCCGCGGGCGTTCCAAGAACCCCGAGGACCTGTATCGCGGCCCCGTGCCGTTGGCCCGCGCGCCCGAATGGGTGCAGGCGTGCATCGACGCAGTTTGGAAGGGGCCTTCCGCCATTAACGAGCAGCCAGTCGTCTTCGTGCAGGACGACGTGGACGGACCGGTGCGCGCCGAGCTGTCGCGCGTGAAAACCGGCATGGAATACACCGACCTGGGCATTGCGAAATGCCACTTCGAAATCGTGGCCCACGAATGCGGCGTTCCCGGCTCATGGCAATGGGGCGTCGGAGCCGCGTTTGCACTGCACGGCTAGCGCGCCTCTTTTCTCTGGTCCTGGTCGGTTCTGTTGCCTTCTCTGCCTCGCGCGAGATTTCTCCACCTTGCGCGAGGCCCCCTTTCCTTGCGCTACCGTTCCGCTGTTGCTTTGCTCCTACGCGAACGAGCGTAGATGCTTCCTGTTTGCTACTAGGACGCCAAATTACCGGAGCCAACCGGAATTCCCCGTTATCACCAGAAGCCCTTTGGCCATAGCTGCATCTAACGCCTCTGCCGGACTTCGTGGTCGACCTCGGGAATGCAGGCCAGCTCGTGGCTGCATTTTCCAGCGGCAGGTTTCCGCAGATCGGATGCCGATAGCCGGCATAACGAGGCCCTATTAGGCCCCTTTCAACGCACACGCACTTGCCGGCGGCAGGTTTCCGCAGGTCGGGCGTCGGCGGCCGGCTGTATCGGATGCCGGGAGGCCAAATAGGCTACTATTAGGCCCTTTCCAGCGTGAATGTACATGTCGGAGGTAGGTTTCCGCAGTTCAATCACCGGTAGCCGACTGTATCGGATGCCGGGAGGCCAAATAGGGTGCTATTAGGCCACTTCTCATTCCGCATACGCTGGTTATGCACTGAAGGGCCTGGTCTCGCGGTTCAAGCGCTCTGCGAGCTGTCGCACAGGGGCATAACAGAACCCTATTATGGCTCTCCGTACGACCCACGAGGACCCACTATTTTTCTTCCCCAGGTTTGAAAGACCACGCGGGTCTGTTTCGCTACTTTCTTATTCAACCCCTCGGTCGTCACCGCCACGCTTTCCGGAGTTCCGCACATGCACCCATACACTCTAACGCCCTTGTTCAACCGCCTACTTTTGATGACGAGCGTCTTCAACTGCTTCAGGTCGACGAAGGCCTCTTCCGCGATGGAATGCACTTTCGCCCCGACGGCGACCGCCCTCACCGATTTGCCACCAACGATTCTTTTCAGCGATTCCCTACTCACTTGCCCCGCGCTATGAGTGGCCGTCCTCACGCTGGCCTTCACGTCGGCGCCGACGACGAGTTCCTCGCGGCCGTAGGTGCTCAGGTCGTAGGTGAGCAGGGCCTCGCCGTCTTGCGTTACCTCCACTTCCAGGCCGTACTTATCGGAGCCAGCGCCGTATAGGGAGACGATGGAGTAGCCCGTGGCATCGCCGATGCGGGTGTAGGTATCGGGCGTGAAGCTGGGGATGGAATCGGACGCGTAGGCGGTTAGACCGGCATCACTCGGCGCATCGCTGGCGATCCCGCCAGCAGAGCCATCGGCACCTGGGCCATCGGAGCTCTCGGACAGGATGGCTTCGGTCGTGGCCTGACGCTCGCCCTGCCAGATGCCGTCGGGGAACTCGCAGCCCGGCAGGCGCATCGTCGTGTTGCCGAAGAAGGTGAACTCCTCCCCCAGCTTCACCTGGCGCAGCGCCGCGCACCCGTGCAACATGCGTCTCATGGACCGTGCTTTTCGCGTGTTGAAGCCGGACAGGTCCAGCAATTCCAAGGCGCGGCATTCGCGGAACATCTCGGAGAAATCCGTTATCTCCACCGTTTTAAGTCCGGAAAGATCGATGGAGCGAAGGGCCGTGCAACCCCGAAACATGCGCGCAACTGACGAGGCAACGAACCAATCGCTCTCGCCGGCCAACCCGTCCTCATCGGCCAATCGCACAGACGTTAGGCGCCGGCACCCATCGAACATACCCGAGAAGTCCTTGTTGGGCTTCCACTGCTCTCCATAATCGAATGGTCCCGAATAATCTATCGAAGATACCTCACCGTTTTCATGCACCCATTGTACTTTCTCCGAAAGGTCCACGCCAGATAAGTCTATCGATTGAAGCAACGTGCAGTTGCGGAACAAATCGACGGCTTGTCTGATGGCCAGGCCGTCTAGCTTCACATCGTCTGCACCTTCCAATTGCGTGAAGCCCGCAAACCAGTACGATGCGTCCACGGCAACGCCCGAGGGAGCGTTTTTCACCGTAACCTTCGAGACGGCGCTCCTCTTGTCGTGCCAGGGAATTTCCTCGATGCTGCCGTAGCCCCTTGTCGCCACGTAGCTGTAGCTGCCAGGCTGCTTATTCCGCACGTCCTCGAAAGAGCCCGATAGGACAAGCTCGTCCCCATCCAGCCACCAGTACAGCGCAGCGCTGTCATACACCTTCGTGTAGGTGTCCGCTTGGCCAAAGGGCAGAGCTTCCGGCCGGTACACGCAGCCGTCGCTCGCTTGCCACATGCCATCTGCAAATACCGAGTTCTGCGGATTGAAATCGGCGCTCACCACAACTTTTTGCAAGTTATCGCAACCCTTGAATGGACTTCTGCCCGAACTCCATCCGTTGCTCGTTCCTATACCGCTCAGATCCAAGTCCTCAAGTGTCGAACAGCCGGCAAATGCCTCCCACATCGTTGTTATGTGCTTGGCGTTGAAGCCCGAGAGGTCGATTGCCTTCAAGGACGAACAGCCCTGGAACATCTTTTCGATATCCATGACTTCCGATGCGTCCAGGTTGCTGAAGTCGACGTGCTGCAAGTTGCTACACCCCCGAAACCAGCCTTCTGTGCTGCTCGGCTTAACGTCAGACGGGGCAAAGCTTGCCTCGGTCACCTCGCCTGCGCAATTGTCCCAAGAAGCCCTGTCGCCGCTCAAACGGCTTGGCAGCCATCCATAGCCGCTTTGCTTCCGATACCACACTCGAGCACCATCTGGTATTTCCGTAGCATCCGGAGCACCCATGAAGACAACCATGTGTCCATCGTGCACCATCGCATGGACATCGTCTTCTCCTTCATCGGAGCTTTCGCTGCCAGGGACCCATGAAGTGCCCGACCCGACGGTTTGGCGCGTATAGGTACCCTTTGAATCTGCAAGACTCAATGACGCTCCCGCTGGAAACGTTTTGCCATCTTCTTTGCGGACCCACTCCAGCCCGTCGCCCGAATACAAAGTGCCGTACGAATCCACGTATTCCTTTACGAGCGTTTCAGAGGGAAGCACTATCTGGCCAGGATTGCTGGCCAGGGAATCGCCCACGACCAAGGTTTCAGCATAGAGGCAATCCTCCAGCAAACCCGTCGTGTCTGCATCCTTTGCGACTGTAAAGACAGTCAAGTCTATCGTGCCCACTTCGCAATCTGAAAGCATGCCGTCGAGGAACGTAATCTTGCCGCTCTGTCCGATATTACCCAGCGAAAGAAGCCCACCGAAATCAGTATGCCCCCTGAAAAGGTTTCGTACATCCACAGCGTTCGGAACTAAGAACTTGTCGAAATTTTGAAATGGACCCGAGGTTTCGCGAAGCATGTTCTGCATCTTGGACAACTTATCAGCAGATGCGGTGGGAAACACTATCTTATACGCAAAAGACCCGTAGAACATGTCGGTCGCGTCTTTCCATCGGCTCACGTCCATCGCGCTCATGTCTACCTTGAAATTAGTAAACATCTGACGTTCTTGACCGGCGACAGTGGCTTTGCGATCGAACCAATATGCAGTGCTAATCGGCGATACGTTGCCAATTTCAACCCGCGAGACATAGTAATTGGATCTGTTCCAAGGTAGATCTTCCCGACAGCTGCTTTCAGCGGGCACTTCTCCGATGTATTGATAGCCTGATTCCGATTCCTGAAGCTTATCTGGCTGAATTACGAGCACGCTATCTTTTATATAAGCGTAGCCGATTACTTCCTTTTCGCCCATTGCCGACGCGACAAGGCCTTCTTCGGCAAAGGCAAGGGGCGGCGCAACCGCAAGGGAAACTATGGCTGCAATCGCAAGTGCGAATGCAGCTACCGCTGGTTCGAGCAGCTTGGCACATTGCACCGAGTTGCTCCACGCCCATCCGCAACCCCGGCGCGATTCAGGCAATCTCGTTGACTGCATTACTAGATTCCCCATCATGTTATTCACCGGGCCTTTGCGGTTGTGCGGGCGGACCATGCGGAGCATTTCATGGCCTTGCCGATTTTCTTGCAAGTGCGCACTTGCAAGTAGTAGCGTTTGCCGCTTTGCAGCTTGGCTATCTTCAGCGTGGTACGCGCGTTGGGCTTCGCGGTGCGGACCTTTGCGCCCTTCATGTTCTTCTTCAGGCTATAGCGGACCTGATACGACACCTTGCCCTTCTTCTGGCGCTGCCATTTCACGACGATAGCGCGGTTCGCGGACATGCGCTTCACTATCTTGGTCGAGCCGAGCCTTATGACGAACGTGGTGGCTTTCGAGCCCGAATACGCGCCCTGGCCCACTACCACGACCCGCGCCTTGCCGGGGTTCTTGTTCGACTTGTAGGCTATGCGGAAATCCCTGCCCTGTGCCAGCTTCTTGCCGCCGACCTTCACCGTTACGGCGGGCTTCAGCGGCTTGCCGGTGTAGACGAACGAGCGCTTTGAGAGGACTATCGTTGCCTTGGCGAGCGATATGCGCGATGCGGCGTTGCCGCCGTTCTTTCCGCCATCTCCGTCTCCCTCGCCATCTTCGCCTTCGCCATCGTCGCCGGCGCTGGCATCGTCGCCGCTCTCGGCCGCATTCAAGGCATCCTCGAACGACATGTTGCGCGAATTTGCATCCAGCCCCCGCCAATTGCCGGCCAGCACGTATTGCACAGCGGCCTCGGCGTCAATCGCACCATAGCTGCCATTGCTCTCGCTGGCACCTGCCACCGGCCGCGCCGTGTTGCAGATGGCCTCGCGGGCATGTTCGACCGTCAGATTGGGGTCGGCGGCCCAGAGCAGCGACAACACGCCCGACACGATGGCGCACGCTTGCGAGGTGCCCGATTGGTAGGAATATGAATCGGCCTGCGCCGCCCACGAAGAATAGATGTCGGTGCCCGGCGCGGAAATGTCCTTGCAGCCGTTGATGTTCGAGTAATCGGCATCGACGCCGTCTTCGTCGAGCGCCGTTACGCTGATGCACTCGTCGAAATCGCCCGGATACGTTATGGCCGAACTGCCGTCGTTGCCGGCTGCACACACCGTGACGACGCCGGCATCGGCAGCAGCCTTGATGCATTCGCGCAGCTCTTTCCACTGCGCGTTCCATTCTTCGTCCGAGATGCCACTGGGTTCCCGTTCTGCTCCTGCGACCAGCTCGTCCAGGTTCTCCACCACTTGCGCGTCCTGGGGATACGAGGCGTCATCGCATGGCTCGTCGTCTACGTAGAGCTCATCCGTTTCGGCCATGCTCAGGTTCACGACGTGCAGGTTCGGCAGCTCTCCCCTCTTTTTCAAGTTAATCAAATAATCGTAGGCTTTGACGACATCGCCTATCTCGCCATCGTCGTTGGCGTCGAGCACCTTCAGCGGAATGATACGCGCATACGGCGACACGCCCGCGATGCCCACGAGCAGCTCGTCGGACGTGGGATCGGTAACCGCCTGCGCGGCGATGATGCCAGCAATGTGCGTGCCGTGTCCGCTGTCGTCGCCATCGGGATTTCCGCCCACTCTGTCGTCAACCATATTGGCTATGGGGCGCCAGCCGTACCACACTCCCTTGCCGACCAGATGCAGAAAGTCGGAGCCATGCGTGGTGTCGAGGTTTCGCGGATTGAATTCCTGGTGAAAGGCGTCGGGATCGAGCGTATTCTCGTGGTTGCTGTAATACGATTCCGGATCGGTATTGGCATAGCGCATCATGTAGACGCCGGTGTCCATGACCGCCACATCGACCGCATCCGAAGAAACGCCTTTGCTCGCCAGCAATTCCCACGCAGCAATAACATTCGCGCCATGTTTCTCGGAACCATACAAGTAATACTGCTTCTCCAGGTCCGGATCGAGCGGCTGAACGCTGTTCGCGGCATAAGCAGCTACGCTCGGGGCCGCGGAAACAAGCAGTATTGCGACAAACATCGCGGCTGCATGCCACGCTGTCGCGAGCATCGCAGGCTTAGCACACGCCGCTGGGCTTTCAATAAACCTTCCCCCGAATCGTCTCGCCATGATTACCACCCGCCTCCGCAAAGCAAACGAAATCGCCACCACCATGGGGCCGCCAAGCAAAATTGCCATCCCCTATCTCGCAACGGAAAGACAGGAGGCACCCGCAGGGTGTCAAGCCAATCGAGACCATGCGCATGCGCATACGTCAGGATGATGCAGGTGCCCCCATATCCAACGTATGCGGGTGTGCATGGCTATTCAACTGGCTTGACGCGCTCATTATCTCATACTTGCCTCGATTTGATGCGGACGCCGCGCAGCCCAAATGGGTGAATCGGCGGGCGCGCGGCGCTCGCACCGGGCTTGACACCCAGGGCCGCCACACACGCCGGCCCCGCTTCCAGCCTAAGCCACGCAGGACTCGATTTGTTGCGCAACAATTGCGGCCAGCCCCACGTCGTTTTCAGCAAGCACACGGTGGGTTTAGGGAAATCGTTACTCCATTGGGTTAGCAATTGAATGCTCGGGTGAGGCGATGACCGGATGAGTAAACTACATGGAGACGTTTACTCATTACCCCCCGCCGCCGAGCGGCGCGGGATCACCCCCTGCAAGAATGGGCCAACATCCCAATGGCTCAACATCCCTCGTGTTGTTGAGCCATGCGAAACGGGCGAGGAAACCCTCGCCCGTCCTTTCGGTTGCGCCTCACCCGAATTGGAAGCTTCGGGATGTCACACTGGAGTTACACCAGGTAATCTTTGTTCACGTAACCGCTCTTGCCGTGCTTGGGCGAGTACACCCACCAGTACTTCCCGCTCGTGGAGCCCGACGGGGTGACCGTGTCGCCCGTGTAGAGCTCGCCGATCTCGTTGCTGTA
>DMNP01000379.1 GCA_003452695.1 Eggerthellaceae bacterium | reverse complement strand
CGTACTGGGTGCGTGCGAAAAACGACCTGTTGGGCGACGCGGCGCAGAACTACACGCTCGCCAGCGACGGAGCCGCAAGCTTTACCGTAGCGGCCTCGGACAGTGCAGGCGGCGCCGGCGCCAACGCGGGCAGGGCGAACAAGAACGGTAAGGGCAACAAGGGCAAGGGCTCGGGCGGAAAGCTCGCCGACACGGGCGACGGCTCTGGCATTGCCGCCGGGCTCGCTGCCGCCGCCATAGCTACAACGGTCGCCGGCGCAGCAATGCTTGTCAACGACCGCGAAGACAGCGAAGGCGCTAGCGAATAGGCAAGCCGACCGTTTGGACACATCGACTCAATCGGGGGCGCAGAATACCGTTCTGCGCCCCTAGCTTTTGCAGATGAGTGAGCAGCGTGTCCAGCGCACTCGCAGGTCGAGCGCTCAGCCGCTGCGTCGTCCAATGCACAGCCGCAATTTTAGCCCGAACGTCGCTATCGGCTACATCACCGAGTTCGGCACGTTCACGAGTTCCTGAGCCTGGGAATGACTGCTCAGCCTGTGGGAACAGGCGGTCAGCAACCTATTACGGAGGAGCACGCGCTTACCCTTGACCCTGTTGACACCCGTAATGTCCTTGAGGTAGACGATCTTGGTATGGGTACCGAGGAAGTTGTTCTTCACGACCGCCTCGATACGATTGGGGTAGATGCTTATTCCCTTGAAAACGCCGGCACCCTTATCGTGAAACAGCACGTGTTGTTATCCACGCGCGCCACCCCTATGGAGTTCGATAAAAACATCTCTATGGCCACATTTTAGTCACCGCAAACCCTCTTCGCGGTCGTGCGCAGAGCACCAAAATCGTGTCCGCACGAGGCTTCAAACTAGAATCAATAAAGGTGTTTGATGCGCTTGGTGAGCTCTTAGTATGTTCCTCAAATCGCCGGCATCGGAGGAGGTCTTACATGGTTTACGTATGGGAATCCGAGTTCTTTGATTCGGACGGCATGGTCGATGCCGTGCCATGTGGCTCGCTGGGCGGAGGAGGAACGTTTGGCTCCGACCTAAACGACGCTGTCGAAAGCGCCGCAGATTTTCTCGCATGTATGGTCGACGATCACCTTATGGGCGGCGTCGATCTTCCCGCGCCGGACTTTGGCCACGAGCCGCAGCACGGTGGCAAGATAATCGCCGTGGCCGTCAGCCGCGAACTCGGCGACATCCCCGCCGTCACCGCAGCGGATGCCGCTCGTATGCTCGGTGTTAGCTCAGCACGGGTATCGCAACTGATAAATGCAGGACTGTTGGATTCATGGAAGGATGGCACCAAGCGCATGGTGTCCAAAGCTTCCATCGAGGCACGACTCGCCGACGCCCCAAAGGCAGGACGCCCGAAAGAAATGCCTGTTGCCGTGTAAAGAGACGTCTATGCATACCATTTTGACATATTGACCATTGAGTTCTCTCGATTCGCTACGTACTGCGTCGCGAATCGAGCTGGACATATTGCCGCTAATTGCCACGCATCTCCAATCCGAAGTGTAAGAGGAGTTTTCCATGACAGACAGACCGAAAACAACACTGCGCGACTGCATCTACGGACTTGCCGTCGGCGACGCGCTGGGCGTTCCATACGAGTTTATGCCTCGCGGCACGTTCGAATGCACCGACATGATTGGCTACGGCACGCATGAGCAACCCGCCGGCACCTGGAGCGACGACACATCTATGACGCTTGCTACCTGTGACTCGATTAGGGAGCTCGGGTATATCGACACCGCAGACATGCGCGACAAGTTCGTAAGCTGGATTGCCCGTGGCGAGTATACGATCGACGGCGTTTTCGATTACGGCGGCACGACCGCCCGCGCCCTGCACACCGGCAAAGGTGGCTCCGGCGAACGCGACAACGGCAACGGATCGCTCATGCGCATCGCGCCCCTGGCGTTTGTCGACGCGACGGACGAAGAAATCTGCGAGGTCTCTGCAATCACCCACGCTCATAGAACATCGACCAACACATGCGTCATATTTGTCGAGCTGATGAGAGACGTGCTGAGCGGCGCACTCCCCTCGTGGGCGCTGCAGCTGAAAAGCGCGCCCGAGCACGAAATCAGATCCGGCGGCTTCGTGCGCGACACGCTTAAGGCAGCCACCTGGTGCTTTGTCAACACCAACAGCTACGAAGATTGCGTGCTTGCCGCCGTCAACCTAGGCGACGACACCGACACCACCGCAGCCGTCGCAGGCGCCCTCGCCGGCCCGGCATACGGTATCGATGCAATTCCACGGGAGTGGATAGACACCCTACGCGGCAAGGAGCTGCTTGAGAGCTGCCTGTTTTAGACCGCGCATCACAGAATGGGTAGTGATAAATGGCTACGCTAATTATTCAAGGAAGAGAATATGACGTCACCCAGGAGCAAGCCGATGAATACAACGCGCTGTTCGACGAGATGTGCGAAAGGCTCGACGCCCTTCCGACTCCGAAACCGGGAACGCTCAACTTCAAATTGAGCCTCGATTTCAAGAGCATCACGGACGAGTACATGCCGAGGCTGCGCGAGATAATCGAGGACGTAAATCAGCCATGAGTCGCGGCAACAAAATCCTCTGACTAGAGGACGCCGCTTCGATGAAGCTCTTCCGCACTACATTGCCTCAATACGGTCATTTCTCAACAGCGAAGCTTGATTACCGAACGGTCATCATCCTAAAAAAGGCCTCGATAAAAAGGAAACAGGATGATGCGTCGCCGTTATCGCTGCCGCGCACGAACACAAAAGGAGCCATGGCATCATATGGGAAAAGCTATAGATTATGACTCCTTTGGAGTCGATGACCGACCGGATAGACTCTCTAACGTTCCGGATGAGGCTCTCGAGGCCCTGCTCGAGGAAGAGCGAGAAAACCCGCCGAAAACGTGGAAGGAGGCATGGAAGCGCAGTATCGACTGGGAACTCGAGCACGGCGTCAGGACCGTCAATGGCTAAGAATATTGGCACCACTCCAAAACGATGAGATGATTGAAGGGGGCTGCGATGGCTATCGAAACGCACAAATGGGAACAGGTCGACGAGCTCGCGAGCCAGTTCGAGGAACGCTTCGGCTATAAACCGACATGGTTCGGCAGTGTCGACGAAGTCTACGCGAAACTCGAGGAGTCTCTTAAAACGGGGACCCCGACACTCATGAAACAGGACCCTGAAGTCTGGCTTTAGTCCATAGTTCCAACCGCACCCGCCACATATCGCCGGTTGATTACCAACCAAATCAACGCTGCTCCAAAACGGGTGGAAACGAAGAATCAACCCGAACGAGCTTGGTTGATACCACTCCATAACAATGATATGCCGAACCAGTTGAGAAGG
>DMNP01000295.1 GCA_003452695.1 Eggerthellaceae bacterium | reverse complement strand
GCATGATCACGCTCGCGCCGTTCACAAACAGGCCCGTGGCCAGCTCGCCTTTTATCATCGTGCGCTCGTGCGCGTCAATCTTGGCGTCGAGTGCATCAAGGTAGCGCTGCTCTTGGTTCGTGGCGTGGATCTCGCGGATATTCTCGAGCGCCTCCTGGATACCGTCGGACACCACCAGGGCCGCTGCTTTGGTTTTCTCGGAATTGCGCTCCGACATCCTGCGGCTGCCGAACAGCAGAGCGAAAGCCACGGGTACGCCCCAAAGGCATGCGATGGCCAGCCGCCAGTCCATTGCCAGCAGCACGACGGCGATGATGGCCGTGGAGATGTAGCTGCCATGCAGATAGCCCAGCGCATGGGACCACACATGTTCCATGCGGTTCACGTCGCCCATTATCGTTTCGGTCAAATCGGCAAGGTCGCGCTTGCCGAAAAAGCCGAGCGGAAGCTTGCGCAGGCGCTCGGCTAATCCGACGCGCATGGTTTTCACCTCGTCATAGACCAAGCCGTACGTCGTCTGGTACTGCTGGTAGTGCGTGATGAAGGAAAGAACCGCAAACACAAGCACGCCGAGACTGAATAGCAGGATGCCCGGCAATGGTGCCCCATCGGTAAGCGCGCTCATGAACTGCATCATAAGCAGGTAGAGGATTCCCATGCCGCCCATGACCACCAGGTTCACGACCACGGTCCATATCGTACCTTTCTTCACGTTCGATACACCTGCATTCGAGAGCGCGAATTTCCGCTGGAACTTCTTGTCGAACAGCATGCTAAGCCCCCTCTCCCTCAGTCGAGATTCGCCAGAGCACGGCCTTGCCATAGTCCTCCCACATCCGGGCATAAAGGCCGCCTGCGGCCACCAGCTCATCGTGCGTGCCCTCTTCAGCCACGGTGCCGTTGTCGAGCACGATGATCTTGTCGGCGCCGACCACCGTGGACAAGCGGTGAGCGATCATGACGACGGTGCGGTCCTGCGTGAGCGTGGCGAAAGCCTTCTGGATGAGCGCCTCGTTCTCGGGATCGGCGAAAGCCGTCGCTTCGTCCAGCACCACGATGGGCGCGTCCTTAAGGATGGCGCGGGCCAGGGCAACGCGCTGCTGCTCGCCACCGGAAAGGTAGGTGCCTTCCGTGCCGATCACCGTGTCGATGCCCTGCGGCAGCTTGGCGATGATGTCGCCGCACTGCGCCGCGGCAAGTGCCGCTTCCACTTCCTCGCGCGTGGCTTCGGGGCGTGCGGCGCGGACGTTTTCCAGAATCGTCGTCTTGAACAGCCGGTTGTTCTGGAACACGAAAGCCACCTGGTCCATCAGCACGTGCGGGCCGATGTTGCGAACGTCGACGCCGCCCACTTCGACCGTTCCTTCCGTGGTGTCCCAGAAACGCGGGATAAGGCTTGCGGCGGTTGTCTTGCCGCCGCCGCTCGGACCGACGAGGGCCACGGTCTGGCCAGGCTCGACCGTGAACGAGACATGGCTCAGCGCGGGCTCGGCAGCACCTTCGTAGGTGAAGCTGACGTCCTTGAACTCGATGCTGTTGCCGTGCGGCACCTCGGGATTCTGCGCCACTTCGAGCACGGGCGCGCCCATAACCTGGCGGATGCGCCCGAGCGCCGTGCTGGCGAGCATCATGCCGCTTGCCGCGAACATGATCTTGGCCAGCGCCGTCGAGATGATGGCCGAGAACACCGCATAGAAGGCGAAGTTGGTCACGAAACCCGCGAAATCGCCGGACTCAAGGGCTCCCGGCGCCAGGAACAGCACGACGGGAACCAGGAAGACGAACGCCCCTTCGGTGAAAGTGAGGTTGATCGACTGCGGCACCCTGCACACATCGCCTTGGTAATAGCCGGCTTTCGCGCTGTAATCGTCGATGGCCTCCTTGAAGGCCTTGAACGAGTAAACGGTCTGCTGGAACACCTTCACCACGGGGATGCCGCGCACGTATTCCGTTCCGGCCTTGCTCATGCGGTCCTGGGCGGCCTGGTACTCTTCCATCAGCTTGGCGTTCTTGCCGCCCATCATCGCGAACATCGACGCAACCGAGATGACGGCGGCAACCAGGCAGGCGGCACCCATGCGCCAGTCGAACACGAACATGAGCACGATCATGGCCACGAACATCGTCACGGTGCCCACGATGTCGGCCAGGTTGTGCGCGAGCAGCGTCTCGGTTTCGGCAGAAGCGCCGTCCAACCGGTTGCGGATCAGGCCGCTGGCGTTGCTGTCGAAGTAGCCGAGCGGCGTGTTCATCAAATGGGCCATGCCTTGCTTTCGGATGTTGGACGCCGTGCGAAACGCCGCCAAATGCGTGCACATGAGCGCTGCGAAGTACACCAGGATGCCCGCCACCGCGAACGCGAACGCCATCCAACCGTAATCGGCGATGGCGCTTGCCGCGCTCCAATCGGGGGCGACGGCGACCAGGTCGCGCACCGCCAGCCAGATGCAAATGTAGGGCACCATGCCAAGCAACATCGATATCGCGGATAGCCCCAACCCGGTAAAGGTCAATCCACGGCGATTTCCCGCGTAGCGCAGAAGCTCGCCCAGATCGCTCTGTTTCTTTTCGGCCATAACTTCCTGTCCTTCTTCGAACGTTTCGCGCCCGTATCAAAGCGCGTGCTTAAACCATAAAGTAAGTGTAATCTAACTTATATGTATACGCTGGTCAACCTGCGCTCCATGCGCCGTGCGGCCTTTCTTGCGCCGCTGCGTCAATTCCCCACTTGCATGCGGCTGGTCCTCCGATGTTCGAGAGGCGTCTTGCCGAATCGTTCCTTGAATGCGGTGATGAACTTCGACTGGCTGGCATATCCGACGGCAAGGGCGATTTCGACCACCTTCTTGTTTGAATCCCGCAACATGTCGGCGGCCGTTTGCAAGCGAAGGTCCTTCTGGTACTCGACGATGCCAATGCCGTAGACGTTGCGGAAATAATTCTTGACGCTCGTCTCGCTGACGCCATAGCGCTCGGCGAGGTCCCGAACGCTCACGCGCTTCGAAAGATTGGCGCTGACGTCGTCGTGGGCACGCTGAGCGATCTCCTTTTGCGACGCCGTGCAATAACTGCGCTTTCGCAGCCCGTCTTGGAACGAATGCCTATCCAGCAGAAGCAGGAACTCCAGCACGTACGCTGCGACGAGGTCGATGCCCGAGCTGGCTTTTGCCGCCTGGGATATGCGCTTGGCAGCGTCGGCTATTTCGTCGTCAGCGACCGTGATAAGGGGATACTCGCGCGAGGAGCAGCGGTCGTACAAAGATGAGAGCACGGATGTCTCGCAACCGAGCACGTTGGACGAAAGCTCGCACACGCATTCGGCGGAGGCAACGATTTCCACGCCCGAGTACCGCTCGGATGGGAAGAAGAAGGCCGAACGCGCCTGACCCGTGTCGATCGAGGCCTCCCTGCCCTCTTGGTAGATGTACTCGCCCGTGCAGACGGTCAGTTCGCAACGCCCCTCGAAGCAGTAGTTGACCTTCAGGGGCGGCTTGCCCTCCAGCTCGACCTCCATGAAACTCGGCACGCGTTGCGAGTGGATGTTTATGTCGTGCACCACCAAATGAGGTGTCAGGTAGTACGTGATAAGGGACCCCGGATTTCCCCCGTTGCCATCATCGAACGAAAGCACGCTTCTCCGATTTTGGGGGTCATGTTCCGATTCCGGTAGCCGCCAGTTATCCGCGGACGTCATGCTGGCCTCCCGTTCTTGATGGCCAACGTGCAATCGCAGCAACTGCGGATGAACTCGCTGTCGTGAGTGACGACCACGAGGGTCTTCCCCATTTCCCTCAGGCCCTTCATCAGATCGGCCGTTTGCTGCATGTGGCGGTAATCCAGTCCACTCGTGGGCTCGTCGAACAGCAGGATATCGCTGCCAGAGGCCAATGCGCACGCGACGGCCAGACGCTGCTTCTGCCCGCCCGAAAGCGACATGGGATGCCTGTCCTTGTATTCTTCAATATGTAGTTTTTCAAGGATATCAAGTGCTGTCTGCTGCTCGGAATCATCAGCACCGAGCATGACTTCTTCCGGCACCGTTTCTGCAAAAAGCTGATGATTTACGTCCTGCATGACCATGTAGCAGATCTTAAGCATTTGTCGGGAGCGGTATTTTTTACCGTCTACCGTGACAGTGGTCTTTCCGCAGCCGGATGCACCGCAGAGCA
>DMNP01000310.1:881-20185 GCA_003452695.1 Eggerthellaceae bacterium | reverse complement strand
GGGTTTGCGTTGCGCCCGCTTTATGCCGAACAGGATGAGAAGCCCGTTGCCCGAGTCGACGATGGAATGGATTCCCTCCGAGACCATGGCCGACGAGCCGGAGATGGCGGCCGCGATGAATTTCACGATGCCAATGGCGATGTTTGCGAGCACTGCCGCGATGACCGCTTTTGGGCTTTCACCTTCGGGCTGCTCGTTTGCCTCGCGCGCGTCTTGCCCATCTGGCAGCGCAACCGCCTGTGCGGTATTGTCCTTTTCGATTGTTGCTGTGCTGCTGTCGGCCACGGTTGGTCCTCCTGGGAACATGGTAACGATTACCCGTATCATACAGGACGGATGGCCGATGGGCGACGGGGCGCTCTGCGTGAGACGCGAAGAAATGATTGCATGCAGCGAAGGGCAGAATGGGGCCCCATGTCAGGACCTAGGCATCCGATCGTTGCGGGTCATCGCAATAGCAGGCTTGATGCTTCGGCGTCTTTTGCTTGGGCTGATGCAATCTCCTCGAGGACGCCGATGGCCGCCTTGCCCATCGCGCTGTTTGCAAGCGAGGTCATGGCAAGCGGTGATTGCTCGACTTCGCGGCTTCCCAGTACCGAAACGAGACCCGAGAATATGAACTCGATATGCGCGATGCTGTTGCACTTCTACGAGGAATTCGGCTTTCCCGGCGGTTTCCCGCTCATGGGCGTGAGGGTATTGTTGGGAAGCGACGAGCCCGATTCGACGAAATGGCATTGCAACAACCTGAACTCGATGTTCGGTAACTGGATGGCATTGTTGTTGCTCTACATCGTGCCCCTTTTCCTGCCCAACGTTCGTTTCCTGACGCTGTCGGCCATGCTGTTCCTGTTTGCGGAAGTGCTCATGCATCTGGTGCTCTTCAACGTGCGCCAGCGAAGCCTTTACAATCCCGATATGGTCACGGGCGTGCTACTGATGGGCGCAATAGGCCTGTACTATTTCCTGAACGTGTTCGACGCTTCGGTGCTCGCATGGTGGGATTGGGTCCTGGCGGTCGTTTGGTTCGTGGCGGTGTTCGTGTTCTGCTTCCGCTCGCCGCTGTATTGGAAGCTTGGCGACAAACCCGGATACCCCCTGACCGAGCAAACCGCATTCGGTCTTGTGCGCCCTAAGCAAAAACCCGAAACCCAGCGGGAATCTCAAGCCTCGGCGCAGTCTCTGCGATAGGTACGGTATTCCTTACTTGGTCAAGATTAACTGCGTTATTGAGCTGCCAAATCGCTTCGGATATCATTGTTGCTACGGAAACCGTATCGATAAGGAGGCATTCCATGGCTAAGATTCCGCAGGAGGCGCAGGAGTTGTTTGCGAAGGTGGACGCTGTCGTGTTCGCCACGGCGCGTACCGATGCGCAGCCCAATACCTGCATCGTGGCGATGAAGAAGGTCATCGACGACGAGACGATTTACCTATCCGACCAGTTCTTCAAGAAGACGCTGGCAAACATTCAGGAGAACCCCAAGGTCGCCGTTATCTGGTGGGGCGACGAGGGCGCTTACGAACTGTACGGCACTGCCCGTTACGTGAACGAGGGCCCCGAGTTCACCGAGCAGGCCAAGTGGGTAAATGCTGCATTCGAGCAGATGGGCATGCCCATTACCGCCAAGGGCGGCGTGTACGTGGACGTCGAGGCCGTCTACAGCTCGAGCCCCGGCCCGTCGGCTGGTGCCCAGCTCGCCTAACGAGCGCTAAAGAATAATTGCGCTGGGCCGCCGGAAAGGCGGCCCTTTGCCTGAAAGAGGTCAGTTGCGTATGAAGATACCGGTAGTCGTGGGCGAATGCTCGGGATGCTGCCGTTGCCTGATGGTTTGTCCGACGGGGGCAGCCGGACCCGTAAGCCCCAAGAGCGTCGTCGTTGAGAAATGTACCGGCTGCGGGAAGTGCGTGCGCGTGTGTCCCGACAAGGGGCGCGTCATGCGCGAGGTTTGATTTGCCCGATGCGGTGTATTTGAGTTGTCGCTGCAATCGGAGGGGGTTCTGTCTTGTCCGTGCCAATTGCCGATACCTGCCCATGTGCAAGCCCGTGCCCGGGCGATGCCGTGTTCCGTTACGTGGGCGGTAAATGGAAGCTGCGCATTCTCTGTTCGATCCACTATGGGGAGGTTTTGCGCTACAGCGAGATAAAACATCTCGTTGCGGGGGTGAGTCCCACGATGCTGGCAAGCTCTTTGCGCGAGCTCGAGGAAAGCGGCTTGATAGAACGCCGCGTCTACGGCACCACGCCGGTGAAGGTAGAATATCGCCTGACCGCAGCAGGTCGCGACCTTGTGCCGATACTGTGCCAGCTGCGCGACTGGGCGGTGGCTTACGAACCCGATTTGTACAAAGCGGTGAATTAGGGTCTTCGACGTTTTCTGGCTGACCGTCATCGATAAACGGAAAGCGACCCTGCTCGGCAGCGTATCTGCTTCTCGAAAACGGCCGCACCTATCAGCAACACGGCGCAGGCGGCGTCAAAACAACGAAACCTCCACCGGGGAGAGCGCGGTCTAAGTCTTTGCCAGGACGCCGACGACCCGGACGTCTGGGAACGGTTCCGAAACGATTGGGGACTTGAACGCGTTCAAACACCGCATGCCATACCCGCATGATTTACACTGCTAACATCACGAAAGACGGATTGGACGGAGGACGCGCATCATGAAGACAACGTCGAAGAGGCTAATCGGATTCGCTGCATCAGCCTTGCTCGCCTGCTCTATCGTCGGGCTGATGGGATGTTCGTCGCAGCCCGCCAGCTCGAATTCCACAAGTGCCGGTGGAAGCACTGCCAGCACTGCCAGCTCATCGCAAACAGGCACCGCGAGCGAAGCCTCCTCGGGCAAGGCCGCTGCTATCGCCAACCCGTGGAGCGATGTGACAAGCGCCGACGAAGCCGCCAAAGGAGCTGGGCTGGATGCCTTCGCTCTGCCCAATGGCGAAATCGCCGACATGGGCAAACCCTTCGAAATCACTTACCGCTGCATGGACGGCATGGCGCAGGCGCGCTTGGAGTTCCCCGCCGCCGCCATCACCGCACGCACCAGCTCTTCCGAAGGCGTCGAAGGCGCGGACATCTCGGGCGACTACAACACCTATGCGCACGAATGGACCGAGGAAATCGGCGGCGTGACCGTAGCGTGCGCGGGCAACCGCGAAGGCGAATCGACGAAAACCTACTGGAACGCCGGCGGCCTCTACCACTCGCTCGTCGCCGAAGGGCTTGGCGGAGACGTGGACTTCGGACTTACCCCCGAGCGAATCGCGGTCTTCGTCGAAGCCATGAAGTAGGCAGAATACCGGTCCCTCGCAGCAGCCTCTTTCCGAAACGATGGCGAGGCTCCGGCCGCCGAAGGCCACGCCTTCCCCTCGGCCTTCGCCATGGGCCGCGCAGTTGGGCCCATCGAGCCCGACGAACCCGAGAAGCATGCATCGGCGGACTATATCCAATTCGTCGCCCCCTGCGTGCGGGCAGATTCCCTGCGCCGCAGCGCTGCATCATGCTTCTGGAGAGATGCGGCCCGAGCAGCGTGGAAGCTTGTCGATGAGCTTGCGGTAGATGCGCGTGCGGATCCAGGGCTCGGTGGACAGGCGGATGGCGTCTTCCACCGGCACCCAACGCACTCCGCTGTTCTCGTCGGGTTTGATGCGGATGGGCTCGGAGGGATCGGCTATGGCCAAGTAGGTAATGTTAAGATGCAGGTGCGAGCTTACGTAGACGCCGCGTTTCTCGTGGCCGTCCACGGTAAGCACCTCCAGCGAATAGATGTTTCCCGGCCCCTGCTCGACGATGCGCGCATTCGCAATGCCCGTCTCCTCCCGAAGCTCTCGCAACGCCACCCCCTGCAGGTCGCGCTCGCCATCGGCATGCCCGCCAATCCAGCTCCACGAGTTATAGATGTTATGGTAGACGAGCAGCGTTTGCGCGCAACTCGGGTCGACCACCCATATGGAGCAGGCCATATGCGCTTGCGCACTGCGCTCGAAGCAGTTTGGGTCGGTGGCGAGTGCGTGCAGGATAACTTCCTTGTCGGCAGCTTCCTGTTCGTTGAACGGCTCGTATGCGGCAATCCACCCCTGCAGTTCAGCCGTTGAATTCATCTGCTGGCCTCGCGTTCCTGCCGGGGGTTATTCCGATTGCGGTTCGGCTTTCAGGACAACTCCCTCGGGATAGAGCATGGCGAACTCGTCCTTTTCCGAAATGGTGTAGAAGCCGTTTTCCTCGCATTCCTTCTTGAACGAGGCGGCTTTCTCGGGGTCGCCGTAGTCGCGCTGGGTGTCGTCGCAAAGCAACATGTAGGCGCGCCCGCCGTACTTGTCGTTTTGGCAGGTATAGGTTGCCATGGAAAAATCGCCCGTGGAGTTGCCAAAGGCCAGGACGGGCAGCTTGCCGATTTCCTGCTGGATGACCGTGGCCTTGTTCGTCTTCTGGTTCTTGATGAACAGGCGACCTTCGATGACAAGGTCGTCTTCGGGTTCCAGCTCGTAGAACATGCTGTCCTCGTTCTCGTCGCCAGACGCCACGTAGAGCAGGTCCGTTCCGATGACGCGGTCGTAGGGCACGTATTCATCCAGCACGCCTTCGGTCATCACGCGCACAGCATCGCGATAGGTGGCGCTGACGATGAACACTTTGTAGTCGTTGTCGCAGAGGTATTTCACCAACGCCACCATGGGCTGGAAATAGGCTTGTCCATAGGTCATGCCCTCGAACCCCCATACCGGCATCTCCTTGAACTTCCGCACCGCATCGGCATAGGTGTCGGGCGTCAGGCCCTCGTAAAGCCGCGGTCCCATTTCGCGCTCTTTTGCATCGAAGTCGTCGATGGGCACTCCTTTAAGCACCTTGTCTTCCCAGGCTTGGGCAAATGCTTTCAGGTCGTCCGGTGCTTGATAGCTGTCGTCGTGCAGCGCGCGCTGGATGAACAGCCAATCGTTAAAGTACGTGGGGAAACGCTCGCCGTAGAGCGTGCCGTCCATGTCGAACACGGCAATCCTGTCTTCTTCGGGGATGAATCCGCTCGAGCTTGAATCCACCGATGCGGAAACGAAGTCGACGATGGAATGCATCGCCGCAGAATCGGGTTCCCAGTAATCGATGGCCGTTTGCGCTGCCGCCGAATCGCCGGATGCCGAAGCTTGCGCCGCCGCTTCGCTCGTCGATGCAGATTGGCTGCTCGCCGGCGCGGCGCACGCCGCCAACATTGTCATGCAGCAGCATAATGCGATAAGCCCCGTAAGCATTCGTTTCATGAAAGTTCCCCTTTCCTATGCGCACTGCCAAGAAAAAGCCGACGCCCCTGTCGAGCAATGCTAATCCAAGTTCTCGAGCAAATTCATAAGGTCTTGGAAGAACGGGTGCGGGTTTTGCTTCTTCAAATACCCTCCCATGAAGTAGCCGTGGTCGACCCGGAGATCGGGCATTACGTTCCAGACGCCCTTTTCCATATTGTCCCTGTCCAAAGGCTTGTGCGGGACCCCGAACGGCGCCCGCGCGGAAACGGTATTGACCAGACCGTCGTTTGCATGCCATTCGTCGTCAGCGACAACGCCAGCATCCGTCTTGCAGTTGTAGCATCCCATGTACGTAGAAGACCTCATGAGCAGGGGGTCGATAAGAGATTCGCTCGGAATGCACGTTCCACCCGGGCCTTGCATCGTGGCATCGCACGCAACGGACAGGTAGTAGACCTGCGGTATCGTGGATATCCTGCCGTTCAGCGCCTGCGCGTTATCAAGCATCATGTCGAAGTTTGCCCAATCGCGCGCGTCGCGCCCATCGGTCTTTATCCTCACCACCGCCTTCATGAAGCGGTCGAGCAGCCTGCTCTTTATGGAAACCTTCACGCTGGGTTTCTTGAAGCTCTTATCGCGCGCCAATTCGTAAGCGGTCGTCCCGTTGTTCGGCGAGGCGAGGGTGACGATGGCGCGCACGCGCTGCGCCATGCCTCCCCTGAAGAATGGCGATAGCTCGTCGGCCGGCGTGGCCGCGCGCTCCTCTGGGCTGCCATGTGCCAGCAGCTCGGAAAACAGTCGAATGGTCGTCCCGCCGAACGAATGGCCAATAAGCACCAGCCTCGTGTCGTCATCCCATTCGGGGACGAGCGGTTGGCCGGAAAAATCGCGCCCGAAGCGTTCGTGCCGGTATTCGCGGCTATGGGCCGCTCCATAGTCGGTCGTCGTGCCGGCAATCTGGGCATAGAGTTCGCAGGCACGGTCCCAGGCGCTTCCCTGCGGGGCCACGCTCGCCGCGAAAGCGCTGTAGCCCTGGGCGCGAAGCGCGGCGACCACATCTCCCGAAGCCCTTCCCCAGTAGGGCTTCTTCTCGTATCGCTTGTCATATTGCCCGCTGCCGTTCAGACCGTGGCAGAAGACATATGTTATCTGCGCCATAGCTCCCCGCACCCTTTCATAGCATGCCGCAACCCGAATTCCCGCCAAGGCAAGACCTGGCCGATATCATCCAAGCCAAACGTGTTGTCCCAGTATAGTGGATTGGAAGGCTGGATTGTTGCAGTTCGCGAGATGCAGCCCGAATGGCCAGGGCAAGAGGTTACAGCCACCCCTATGCAGCCCGCCGGGCGGTCGGGCAAGAGGGGCGTGTGAGCTGTTGCCGCGCTCCTGGCGATGTTCGCCGTGGCAGAGCGTGCGAGTTAAGTTAAGCGGGGGAACACCCGTGAATCTGTGTTAGACGTAAGAAGAGAACCTTTCGATATCCTATGGGTGTCGAAGCCAAGAAAAGGTCGGCCAAAAAGGAGGAGCTCCATTCCTTTCAAGGCCCTTATTGGGTACGTTCCGTGACGGCTGTGACGGGTGTGACGGATAGGGTCCTTTGCGGGTGACGTATACTTACGGGAGTCGACCTGTGCAGAACGGCTCTTTTAGTGTTGCCGCAAAAAACGGGGAACATGTACGAGGAGGTTTCACCATGAATTCGAAGAACGGGACAGTCGCAAGGCGTTTCTTGATTCCCCTTGGCATCATGCTGGCAATGGCCGTGGTAATCCTTGGCGTCGCCACTTCGCCTACTGCGCTTGCCGATGAAGGTGATCTTGCTGCCGCCGAAGACCCGTCTCTTAGCAGTGGCGATAAGCCCGTCCGCACCATCATGATTTACCTGGATGGTGCAGCTTCCGAAGAGAACACTCCGGTATGTTCTGCCATGCTAAAAGAATACATGGCGTCGAACTTCAATCGCAGCGATTTTCGCATCATCGTCATGACGGGCGGCTCGCTCAAATGGCATCTGGAGGCTAGCTACCTGCGGGACAAAGACGGCAACGCCAACACGCTGACCGAGATCAGCAGCGAGTACAACCAGGTCTGGGAAGTGTATGGGGCTAATGACGGCGGCTACTTGCGGCTCTTGGACGGCGACGGCGTGAGCGGTGATGATGCCAATGCCAAAAAGTCCACAGAAGAGCTCATGTACGATCCGGAGACTTTAAAGAAGTTCATCAACTACGCCCACAGCATCGCGCCGGCAGGCAAATACGACCTGATACTGAACGACCACGGCTCGGGTCCCCAAAAAGGTTATGGCTACGATGACCATGGCGACCCAGATGAGGCCTTGTCCGTGCTTGAACTGCGGCAGGCAATCTCGGGAAGCGATGTCTGTGCACAAGGCGGCAAGTTCGACTTCGTCGACTTAGACTGCTGCGTGATGGGCAATTTCGAAACCGCACTCGCCTTGTCGGATTGCACGGACTATTACCTCGGTTCGGCTGACATCGATCCGCACGCAACGGTCGACTACACGGCGCTGTTTGATCTCCTCGCAGATGAACCCAATATGGACGCCTGGGAATTGGGACGCAAGCTCGTCGATCTTTTCGGCGATTACTATAACGAGAACCCGGACAAGGTATCGGTAGGCCCTTCGGATACCTATTGTGTGGTCGACACAAAGAAGCTCAAGCAGAGCGGGATCGTGGACAAGCTGCTTGCGATTGCAAGGCAGATGAGGGCAGAGGCGACAGCCGGGAGTTTCTACGACGAAATCCGCGTTCCAAAAGACGCGTACCACTTCGCCTATTCTTATCTGCAGGACTTCGCGACCGTTATGGAGCAGCTCGGAATCGGAGTGTACGAATCCGATTGGCAGAATCCGGGGTTCCTGAACGCCTACACGTCAACGGCACTCGAGATCCAGAACATCTTGCATGATGAAGACATCGTCTATTCGAGGCACACGACGAGGTCGGAAGAAACGCATGTGTTCTTCGGCAGAAACGATGACGGGAGCATAGAGGTAAGGGGCAAGAAATTCCCGACAAGCGGTTTGAGCATTTTCGCCTTCGCCAATCCCTTCGACGGCGATGTTTCCGGCGAGGTGGCCTCCTACATCGAGTCGATGAGAGAGCTATCTGGAGAGTATGCGGAGGGTTCGACAGAGAGGGAGCTGCTCGGGACGTACGTGCAGGCAGTTCTTGATTACGAGTTGATTTGCCACGCCGGCATTGCCGTATCGACCCTCGTAGAAGACGGTTGCGCCCCCGACGAGATCGACTACAACAAGGTTCTCGAATACCTCAAGTCTCAAGAATCTGAACACATCAAGAGTGGATGGGAATACATCTCGAAGGCTTTTGAGGCCAGCGACAGGGACGTCGAGGCGTGGCTGAGCGGGATTATCGACATCCAGCGCAAGGAAGTCTTGAATAACGACAAAGTATCCCTTAAGACAGAGTCCAAGAAAGGAACAGACTATTACCGTATCGATGTGGCCGATACACCAAAGCGCGTTATCGACGTTCCGGCTCTTACCGTAACAGCAGGAACTGCAGTTGAGCCCTTCAAAAACCCCACCATGGTCTTCTACGGCAGCGCAGATTCCAGTGCAACGGGTGCCTCCTCTGAGGACTACATGACCAGCACCAGCTCTTCCTACCTCATTCCGAAGTATGATGGGCAGTGGTATGCCGTGGAGGATTCGGATGGGATAAAACACATTGCAATTGCCGCAACAGACCACTCCGTTTTTGCGTCGTTCTCGCTCAACGGTAAAAACCTGGGGGTGGGAGAGCTAATTTTCGATTACAACGGAAATGCGAAGAGCGTCTACGTGTACGGCAACACGATACCGATTGCCCTCGACACGCTTGAGGGAACGGTGATGGTCACGCTGGAGAACGACCCGCTTGGAGACGCCGCAGGGCCAATAGACATGCCGTTTTTGCTCGAGAAGACAAATGCCAAATTGGTAAAGGATCATTACTCGAATTTGGGTATAGAGTCTGTTGAAGTCAAGCTGGCAATCTCTGATATGTACAAAGTCGAGCACGAGGTCAAGCCAGAGCTGACTTTCGACCCCAACGGCGGTACGTGGGCAGAGGGTGGTGACGCTGTCAAGAAGTTCGAGGTTGGTCTCGAAACCGATTTCGAGATAATCGCAGCTCCTACACGGGACGGTTACACCTTCGTGTGCTGGGAAAGCCCGGAATGCCAGCCGGGGCAGAAATACACCGTTGCAGAAGATCACACGTTCAAGGCGAAATGGAAGGCGCCCGCACCGACCGGCATCAAAAAGGCCACAGTTTCCGGCATCAAGGCGAAGACCTGGACGGGCAAGGCGCTGAAGCAGTCCCCTGTCGTGAAGCTTTCCGGCAAGACGCTGAAAAACGGCAGAGACTACACCGTGGCTTACAAGAACAACAAGAACGTCGGCAAAGCGACGCTGACCATCACGGGCAAGGGCAGCTTTACCGGAACGATAACGAAGACGTTCAAGATCAACCCGAAGGGAACGTCCATCGCCAAATTGACGAAAGGCAAGAAGACCGGCACCGTGAAGGCGACGTGGAAGAAGCAGCCGACAAAGATGTCGAAATCGCGCATCACCGGCTATCAGGTTCAGCTTGCCACAAACAAGAATTTCTCCAAAGGCAAGAAGACGGTGACTGTCAAAGGGTACAAGAGCCTATCAAAGAACGTCGCAGGACTCGAGAGCGGCAAGAAGTACTACGCGAAGATTCGAACGTACAAGACGGTGAGCGGCGTGAAGTACTACTCGCCCTGGTCTATAACCACGACTGGAACGACAAAGTAATCGAAGCCTCGCTTTTTCGGTCGCAGGCAGCAAGTGAATAAAACCACCAGGCCATGCTATTCAGGGCCATTTGGTTAGGAGAAGGGCCGCACCAGCGGCCCTTCTCCTTATCTGAAAATGAATAAAACTGCCTGGTCAAGCGGTCCTTGATTGTTCTTGGCCTGCTGCTCGCAATGGTCGCGGCAATCTTTGGTGGCATCCATTCTCCTGTTGCGCTTGCAGACGAAGTCGAAGGACCTGCTCCCAAGCCCGTTCGCACCATCATGATAGGACCTGCTCCCAAGCCCGTTCGCACCATCATGGTTTACCTGGATGCCACCTCTTCTGAAGAGAACAATCCAGTATGTAGCGCGATGATCGAAGAGTATGTGAACGCGGAGTTCGACCGCGAAAAGATGCGCATTATCGTTATGACAGGCGGTTCGCTGAAATGGCATCTGGACGCGAAGTATCTGAGGGACCAGGATGGCAACAGCGGCACGCTTACCGAGATCAGCAACGAGTACAACCAGGTTTGGGAAGTGTACGATGCTTCGGGCGGCGCGGAAGGCTATATCAAGCTGCTGGACGCGGATGGCGTGACAGGTGATGGAGCCGATGCTCGTAAGTCTGAAGACGAGCTTATGAGCGACCCCAACACCTTGAAGGCGTTTATCAATTACGCAAGCAGCTATGCACCTGCAGAAAAATTCGACTTGATCCTGAACGACCACGGCTCGGGCCCTCAACGCGGTTATGGTTACGACGACCACGACACCGCAAACCCTGGTGAGACCTTGTCCGTGCTTCAACTTCGGCAGGCGATTTCGGGAAGCAATGTTTGTGCAGGCGGCGGCAAGTTTGATTTCATCGACTTCGACTGCTGCGTGATGGGCAATTTCGAAACGGCACTCGCCTTGGCGGATTACACGGACTATTTCCTTGGGTCGGCCGACATCGACCCGTTTGCAACGGTCGATTACACGGCGCTGTTCGATTTCCTCGCAACCGACCCCGATATGGATGCCTGGGTCTTGGGACGCAAGCTCGTCGACCTTTTCGTCGATTACTATGACCAGAACCCCGGCGCAATATCGATAGGCCCTTCGGAAATCTATTGCGTGGTTGACATGAACAAGCTCAAAAAGAGCGGGATCGTGGACAAGCTGCTAGCAGTCGCAAGGCAGATGAGGACAGAGGCGACAGCCGGGAGCTTCTACGACGAGATTCGCGTTCCAAAAGACGCTTACCATTTCGGCCTCATTAACTTGAAGGACTTCGCGACCGTGATGGAGCAGCTCGGAATCGGAGTGTACGAATCCGATTGGCAGGATCCGGGATTCTTGAACGCTTACACGCAATCGGCACTCGAGATTCAGAAGATCTTGCATGACGAAGACATTGTCTATTCGAGGCACTCGAAGAAATCGAACGAGGTTAATGTGTTCTTCGGCAGAGACGATGACGGGAGCATAGCGGCAAGGGCTGTGAAATCCCCGACGAGCGGGTTGAGCATTTTCCACTTCGAAAATCCCTCCAAAGGTGACGTTTCCGGCGAGGTGGCCTTCTACATCGAGGCGATGAACGAGCTATCCCAGGCATACGGGGAAGGTTCGGCAGAGAGGGAGCTGCTCGAGACGTACTTGCAGGCGACTCTCGATTACGAGTTGATTTACAACGCTGGCGTTGCCGTGTCGAACCTCGTAGAAGACGGATGCGCCCCCGACGAGATTAGCTACGACAAGGTTCTCGATTACCTCAAGTCTCAAAAATCAAAAATAACGTCAAGAGGGGATGGGAATACATCTCGAAGGCGTTTGAGGCCAGCGACAGGGACGTGCAGGCATGGCTGGGCGGGATCATAGATATCCAGCGCAAGGAGGTCTTGAATCGCGACAAGGTCTCCCTCAAGACAGAGTCCAAGGACGGAATGGATTATTACCGCATCGACGTGACGGACACGCCCAAGCGGGTCATCGACGTCCCGGTGCTCACGGTGACAGCCAACAGGGAGGATGAATATCTCGGCAAGCCTACCAGGACGTTCTACGGCACCCGGACGCTGAGCGGCACAGAGGGGGAGTCTGCAGATGATTACATGAGTGCCACTGCCTCTTCCTATCTGATACCGAAATTCGACGGACAATGGTATGCCGTAAAGGATGCGGAGGGTGTCGTGCATCCGGCGGCCGATGCGTCGGAATACTCTGTGTACGCCAGTTTCTACTTGGGTGACAAGTCGCTGGGCACAGGGGAGCTGGTCTTCGATGCGGACGGGAATGCGAGCAGCATCTACCTCTACGGCAACACAATACCGATTCCCCTCGCTACGTTCGAGGGTATGTTGACGGTGGCCCTCTGCAATGATCCGAGCCTTGGAAACGCGGAAACCATAGACATGTTCGCGCTGGAGAAGACGAATGCCGAACTCGTGAAGGAAAGCTATTCGAACTTGGGCATAAACGACGTCGAGGTCAAGCTCGCCATCTCGGATATGTACGACGTCCAGCATGTGGTGAACCCGGAGCTGAGCTTCGATCCTGCCGGCGGGCAGTGGGACGACGGCACGGACGCCGTCAGGAAGTACGAGCCCGCACTGGAAAGCGAGTTCGCCATCATCGACGCCCCGACGCGGGAGGGATACACGTTTGAATGCTGGGAAGGGTCTGAGTACCAACCAGGCGAACAGTATCATGCGGACAGCGACCATGTGTTCACGGCAAGGTGGAAGAAGAACGACTCCGGCGCTGGCGACGGCACTGCTAGTGGCGACGACGCTTCCGGTGGAGCGAAGAGCGCCCAAACAAAATCAAGCCCGAGCAAGGTGTCGAACACGGGAGACCTCCTGAACCCGGTGCTCCTGCTGCTGGCGGTGCTGGCGTCAGGAGGGACGGTTGCGGTGGCTGCGAAGAAGCGAAAACGCGAATTGTAGCCGGGAACGAATTGCTGGGTTCCAGCATCCGGCAAGTGCTGTGGTACGGCCGCTAGAGTTAGTTTTTGCAAACAAACACATTTCCGCAGGTAATTCTGGCTCTACGATAAGTTTGTTGTGTCCATGATGCGCGTCGTAACGTTATCATCGCGATGCCTGCGTGGGGACGAAGATCGTCACCCTGGTCCCGCCCGCCTCGCGGGTTCCAATCTCCAGCGTGCCACCGCACTGCGCTTTTAGCCGCTCGCGGACGTTATCCAGGGCGAAGTGCCGCTCATCCTCATCGGGCGGCGTAAAGCCAGGGCCGTTGTCCTCCACGATGATCTGCACGCCGCACCCAAGGTCGCGCGTGGCGACGGAGACCTGCAGCGGCTCCGAATCGGGGTCCATGCCGTGCTTGACGGCGTTCTCTACGATGGGCTGCAGCGTGAGGGGCGGAACGTTAAACGACGTGACCGGCGTGTCGAATTCCACGAACACCTGTCCCTCGTAACAGGCCTGCTCCACCGCGAGGTATGCCTTCGTATGCTCCAGCTCCTGCTCGAAGGAAATCGTTCCGTCCTCCGCAACGACCTCGAAGTTGCTCTGCAGGTAGCGGGAGAAGTCCAACGTTGTCTGCTGGGCCCTTTCGGGATCCTTGGCAATAAGGTAGTAGATGCTCGTCAGCGTGTTGTGGATGAAGTGGGGCCTCATCTGCAGGACGGCGACGTGTGCTCGTTCCTGCGCGACCTCCTCCTTCTGGTCCAGGTAGCGACGGACCAGGCCAACCAAAAGGAGGAACTCCACGAGAATGACCTGAATGGACGGCGCCGCGAGAAAGCAGGCCAGGAACATAAAGCCCTGTACGTTCGTTATGTCTTTCCAGTACCGGACAAGCGTTACGAGGTTGATTGCCGTAAGCGCGGCTATCGAGGCGAACGTCAGGGCAATCCATGGCCCGAAATGGGGATCTTGACCAGCAACGACGCGCGCTTCCCCACTCAGCTTCGCCAGACATCCCGCAACGATCAGGATGCCGGTCAACACACATTCGATGCGTACAACCGCATTCGTTCGGAAGTCTCTCCCACTGCAGTAGACGAAATACGCGAACACGAGCAAGGAGGGAATCGGGGCTATCAGCGTTTCGGCAAGGCTCAGAGCAAGCACGGACGCGTACGACACGTCGGCTTGTGCGGCGCCGTTTCCCAAAAGGCCTACTGCCGCACAGGCAATCGTCGATATGAGGATGGCGACGCACAAGCCCCTTGGCCATCGCTCGACGTCGCGGGCGATGTAGAGCAATACCAGCCCAAACGCACCGAACAGGAGCGCGGACATATCCAGTGCTGCATAGAAATACTGTTCCGCTATCACAGTAGCCCTCGGACAGGACGCCTCAGCTTGGGAATAAGCGTGCGGACTGCTTCCACCTCCAACGGTTTAAGTATAAAACCGCAGGCGTCGGTGTTCCACGCGTCGAGGGAATACTCCGGGTATGCCGTGATATAGGCAATGTTGGCATCCGGTCTGATGTGCAGGAGCTCCTGGCATAGGTCGAGCCCGTTGGTCCTGCCTATCTTGATATCCAGAAGCGCCAGCGCGACCGGGTTGCTCTTAAAATAGCGCACGGCCTCCGCTGGGCTCGCGAGACCGACGACGTTCGCGCCCGGAAGCGCCTCCCGCAAAACGGGGAGACCCCCCTCGAGGGCAATGGGGCTGTCGTCCACCAGCAGGACGTTCGGGGCATCGTGGGACTCGTCTGCAGCCGCGAGCAGCAATGCCGCGTCCGCGTTGAGCACCCGGGCGATTTGGGAGATCATGGCGGCGTTGGGCAATCGGTACCCTATTTCCCAGTTCGCGACTGCCGAGCGGGTCACGTGCAGCCGGTTTGCAACCTGCTGCTGGGAAAGGCACTTTTCGGCCCTCAAACGACGCAGAGTTTCTCCGAAATGATTTGCCATAGCTCCTTGCTACCTTATCCCTCCGTGCGAACGGCTTCTTTCGCCTTGAACCAGAATGCTGTTTTGGTTAAATCATCTAATTTTAGGCACATACTCGTACTCGTCAAGAACAATCGAGTGCAAAACCCGTCACGAAACGAAACACCTTACTAAGATAGTCCGTCTTTCCCTTCGAGGATAATCATAGTGAGAACGTCCTTTGGACGGCGGCACTGCTGGAGAAACAGGGTCCGGTGGCCCAAGAAAGGGGATTTGAAAATGAACAAGAACATCAACAACGCAAAGAGCACGTTAAAGGTCCTCGGCATCATAGCAATCGTCATCGGCGCCTTGGGCATCATCTTCGGCATCATGTCGATGGGCGGCGGAGGCATATTGGCTGGAAACCTCGCTTCATCTACCTCTACGATGAGCCAGACCGACGTGGAAGCTGCGGCCACGGTAACGGGGCTGGCACTCGTCGCGGGCGCGGTAGTCCTCATCTCGGGAATCTTCACGCTCTTGCTGGGAATCTTCTCAGTTCGCGGCTCCAATGATTTCAGCAAGGTCGGCGGCGCCTACGTTCTCGGTATCATCGATTTGGTGATTAACATCATCGGCATCATTTTGGGAGTAGTGGGCGGCGGCGGCTTCTCATCTATCCTCTCGAGCCTGGCAAGCTTGGTTTTCGCCGCGTGCATCGTCTGGGCTGCAAAGACCATCAAGGATTACAATGCTGGTGGTGGCAACCCCGGCAATGGCCAGCTCCCTCCGCAGTAGTGAGCACCTGTTTCAATCGTATCGCTGGAAAGAAGGGCGCCCGGTGTTTCCCCGGGCGCATCCTTTTTGCACCGCGGAGCGTGAAGCCCTCGACGGCACGAAAAGAAAGGTTCTCCGATGACGGATTCTATCATCATGGAACGCGTCGCCGACACCGCGGCGGGATGCGCCGTGGACTACACGCTCGACTTCTTCCACATCATGAAGAAGGTGACGCGGGCCTTCCCCGACGAGTGGTCGGCCAAGCGCGAGTGGGCTGTTAACCTCGCCGTACGCGGCAAGGGCAAGCAGCTGGCCCGCATGTGCGAGAGAGTCGCGGCCAAGATGAAGGCGGGCGGCGCGCGCGACAAGGTTCTCGACCTGGCCACCTACGTCGCCAACCATGCCGGCGGCGTGCGCCCGCCCAAACGCGAGCTCGGCACGATTGAGGGTACGAACTCCCACGTCGGGGTGTCCCGGCTCAAGGACCAGGGAAGGTCGTGGTCGCGGGCCGGCGCCGAGGCGATGTGCCTGGTCAGGTGCGCGATTATGACGGGCAGGGCGCTCGTCGCGCCCCCGGCGCCCTCGTGGTTCACCGAGCGCGAGCTCGCAGCAGAGGAGGCATCGCTGCCCACGTCGGCCTCGCAGGTCCCGGAGTCGTCGGGCAAGGGGCGGGAGTACCCGCGCCAATCGAAGCCGCTCTCCAAGAACGTCGCGATCCCCCTGGCGTACCGCAGCTAGCCCCGCCGCGCGCAAGCGCGGCATCCATGCGGACGCGCGACGTGGCGCCCGCAGGTCGGATGGGCTAGCACGCGCGCGCACGATCAAAAGGCACGCGCGTGGGAGCGCCCCAGCCCGGCAAGGTGGCCTTCGCGCGGATTGGCGGCGGCCCGGCTTCGCCGGGCATGGATGGTTGCGCCCTCGAACCGACGGAAACATCGCCCAGCCGGCCAGCTTGGCGTGCTATCATCGTCGCGTCAGTGAAAGCCGGCTCTCTTCTTTGCCAGACGCTGATTCTCGGAGGGGCGCTAGATAGCCCCAATCCCGATAAACTTAACTCGCACACGCAGCTCAAGAACGATAACCGGCAATAGCCTGCCTGGTAAAATGCTTCTAGCGGTCCAAACGACGACCCCGATGACTGAGGAGGCAACATGCTCGGCACTTGGTACGCCTACGCTGCAGCTTCGGATCCCGATAAGCTTCCGTACGATTTCAGTTTCTGGCGCATCGGCGCGAGCGCAGTCGCAACGGGGCTCGGGGCCTGGTTCACGCACCGCCGTTCCAAGGCGGCGTTGCCGATGGCGTGCGTCGCAGCCACGGCGACGGTCGGTCTCGGCATCATCAACAAAGCGAGGAAGGGCGTGTACGTGACGCGCACGTGGGGCGCACACGCTCTGCGCGAGAAGCTGTTCAACCGCGCGATGCCCGTGGCGCACGCGATAGGCTCTGCGGGCCTTGTCGGATGCGCGCTTCGCTCCGCAGCGCTTCGCCGCACGACAGGCGCGGGAACATCGGTCGGTCCGCTCATAGCTGCTTCGTGGTATCCGCTCGCGCGCAAGCTGGGGTTGTATTTCATGACGTTCTCGATGCTCGGTCATTGGGTCGAGATGCTGTTCTGCACGGGAATAAAGTATGGTTTGTTCAAAGGCGGATACGACCGCGAAAACCGTATGCTCTGGGATCAATGGTTGTTCCCGTTTCCGGCCGAAGGCACAGCCGCCGTGTTGGCCGATTTGGTCTTGGTGCCCGTGAAGAATGCCATAGAGGGAGTCCTGCAACTGCCCGCCGTAAGCCGTTTCGTGCCCCCTGCGCTTTCAACGCCCTTGGCCTTGGCGGCAAGTTTCCTCGTTAATCAGGCCGTTTGCACGAGCGTGGACTTCGGAAGCGGCATGGTGGCCAATAGAAACTACGAGCTATGGGATTATCGCGACATGCGATTCAACTTCATGGGGCAGGTTTGCCTGCAGAACTCGCTGTTCTATTCCACCATAGCCACATGGGGCGTTTGGTGGCTCTTGCCGCAACTCGAAAGGCTGATGGCTCGAGCGGGCGACGTCGTGCTCGACGGCACGCTCGTGGGCTTGGGATCGTTCTTCGTGTTTCTGGAATTGCTCTACCAAGTGCTTCCGCCCGAAGGTGGGGCATCGTAGCAACAGCTCCTTACCGGCGGATTGGGGACATTCCTCGTCTCATGGCGTATCCTGAGGACAACGAGGATTCTTCGTTGCGACGAAGCGACGATGTTCAAACCGCATGCGAAAGGAACGACATGGAAAGCGAACCTAAACCCGAGTTCAGTTTGACCTCGATCGTAGACGCCATCGAGAGCGCATCGGAAGATACGCTTTGGTTTGCCAATATCAAAACCGGCGAAGTCGATTGCTCTACGGATTCCGCCATATCGGGCGAAGAATACGACGAGGATGCTTTCGAGGGCCCCGATTGGGTTGCGCTTCCCGATAGGTGCGATAGGGACGATTGGCGTACTATGAGGGATTTCGCATGTGCGCTTGGCGGGGCAGAGGGAGACGACCTGCTTCATGCCATCCACGGCAGCGGCGCATTCCGTTCTTTCCGCCGAGCTGTCGAGCGCATGGGGGTTTTGCAAAGCTGGTATGCGTATAAGGACGAGCGCATGTGCCAGCTCGCCATCGAATGGCTTCGAGGAAACGACAGTGCATGGATAGACGATCGCCACGAGAGCAGAAAACGCTCATGGCGGGAGCTGCTGCCCGATGCCCTGAAAACAAAGTTGCAGCTTCAGGTCCTCGAGCATCATCTTAGCGTGTGCCAGTGTACGAACGTGCCGGTGCAGCTGTTTAACCAGGGTTTCTGTTGCATAACCCGAACCGACGAAGAGGTTTCGGTGGTTTGCGAAACAGAAAACGCGCCTGCAGACGCAGTGGCCCGCGAGGACGGCTGGCGCGTATTCAGGGTGTGCGGACCACTCGATTTCGGGCTCGTCGGCATCCTGGCGAAGATTTCGACCGCGCTCGCCGAGGCGGAGATTCCGCTGTTTGCAATTTCGACATACGACACCGATTACATCCTGGTGAAAGGCGAAATGCTGGAGCGCGCGATTGCCGAGCTGCGTCATTGCGGCTGCAGTATCTGAAACGCCGGCGCTTGGCGTTGACGTATCGCGCGCACGGTGCTGCCGTGGTAGGATTCTGCGAGATGGGTTAATCTGCAAGGACGGGGGAGACGATGGCCAAGCTTGAAGCAGGCATTACGCGCGAGGCTGCATTCGCGCTTCTGCAAGAACACAACAAGGAGTCCTTCCATATCGAGCATGCCGAGACGCTCGAGGGCACGATGCGCTATTTCGCGCGCGAGCTCGATCCTGAAAACGAGGAGTTCTGGGGCATCGTGGGCTTGCTGCACGACCTGGATTGGGAAGAGTTTCCCCAGTTGGAGGCGCACACGTTGAAGGCCGAGCCATGGCTTCGCGAGGCGGGCGGCACCGACGAGCTGGTACACGCTATCCAATCCCACAACTTCGCCGCCGAGGGCTGCCCCGATCCCGAGTTGCCCATGGAAAAGGTGCTGTATGCAGTTGACGAGTTGACCGGGCTCATCGGCGCGGCCGTGCTCATGCGCCCGTCGAAGAGCGTGCAGGACTTGCCGCTGAAATCGCTCAAGAAGAAGTTCAAGG
>DMNP01000310.1:0-838 GCA_003452695.1 Eggerthellaceae bacterium | reverse complement strand
TGAAGAAGAAGTTCAAGGACAAGCGATTTGCCGCCGGCTGTTCGCGCGACGTCATCCGCAACGGGGCGCAGCTGTGCGGTTGGGAGCTGGATGAGCTGATGGAACGCACGATTGCCGCCATGCAATCGTTCGCGCCCGACCGCGATGAGGAAACGCAGCACGAGCGTGCGTGACGAGTTCGCGTTGAACGCGAGGATGACGCACGTCGGACGGAGACGATGAAAATGACGAGCGCTCGTTGCTCTTGAGCGGGCGCTTCATGGTGGCGGCGGGCTCCGTCGTCGTTATCGCGAGCGGTGTGTTCTTGTGCGACAACCTGGCCTTCTTAAAGTAGATAGTGCTGGGTGGGAAGAAAAAACTGCGTACTTGTTTTTGCCTCTTCATCTCGTAGAGTTCGCCTGAGAGGGTTTGCTTATCGCGCGCACTGACTTTGCGCGCGGAATGAAAACAATCGAAGGAGGACTCATGAGCAACCGAATTTGCGACATTTTGGGAATCCCGCATGGCCGCCAACGTCAAACAAGCGGTGCTGGATGCGACCGCCCGCGACTTGCTGCTGTTCAGAACGATGCCCGATTACTATCGGTCCCTTCCGGGCGATCTGGCACGCGAGCTTGTGGCCATGGATAAAGCCGGCGCGTCGAACGAAGAACTCGGCAAGAAAATGGGCGGCTTCGAGAACCTGCGCATCGGCATGATGGAAGGCGACATGGATCGCGGTTACGTATCAGTTGGCAACGGCATCACCCACATCCACACAGTGAAGACTTGCAAGCAGGTCATCGACGACCTGACCGTTAACTGGCGATAGGCTTGCGACCGACGGGGATGCGGCGCG
>DMNP01000133.1 GCA_003452695.1 Eggerthellaceae bacterium | reverse complement strand
CCGTTCAGCGGCATGGAAGTGAACGAGGCCAATCCCGTTATCATCGAATGGCTGCGCGACCGCGGCATGCTCATCATGCACGAGGACATCGACCACAGCTACCCGCATTGCTGGCGCTGTCACGAGCCGGTCATCTTCAGGGCAACCAGCCAGTGGTTCGTGTCGATGGACGACACGAACCTGCGCACGAACGCGCTGGACGCCATCAACGACCAAGTTCAATGGATTCCCGCATGGGCGTCGAACCGCATCGGGTCCATGGTGGCCGAGCGGCCGGACTGGTGCATTTCTCGCCAACGCTCCTGGGGCGTGCCCATTCCCGTGTTCACGTGCGGTAAATGCGGGGAGACGGTAGCAACCGAGGCGACGTTCGACGCCGTGGTCGACCTGTTCTACCGCGAAGGCGCCGATGCGTGGTTCACTAAACGCCCCGAACAGTACCTTCCCGCCGACACGTGCTGCCCGAAATGCGGGGCGGGCGTGCAGGACCTGGAACCCGAGAAGGACATCTTGGACGTGTGGTGGGAAAGCGGCGTCACCCACCAGAGCGTGCTGCGGCACCGTGCCGACGAGGGCCTTACCTGGCCCGCCGACATGTATCTGGAGGGATCCGATCAGCATCGCGGCTGGTTCCAATCGTCGCTGCTTACCAGCGTGGGTGCCTATGGCCAGCCTCCGTACAAGGCGGTAATGCACTGCGGTTTCACCGTGGACGAGAACGGCGAGAAGATGTCGAAGTCCAAGGGCAACGGCGTGGATCCTGCCGAGGTCATGTCGAAGTTCGGCGCCGACGTGCTGCGCCTGTGGGTATCGTCGGTCGACTACTCGCATGACGTATCGATTTCGGACAACATACTGAAGCAGGTATCGGATGCCTACCGCAAGTTCCGCAACAGCCTGCGCTTCGTGCTGGGCAACCTCGACGATTTCGACAACACGATGCTCGTGACCGATTGGAACGCTCTCGAGCCGATCGACCGCTACATGATGGCCAAAACCTACGGATTGCTAAATTCCGTGGAAAACGCCTACGACAACTATAAGTTCAACGTCGTGTACCGCGAGTGCTACGACTTCGTGAACGAGCTTTCCAGCGTGTACCTGGACGTGACGAAGGACCGCCTGTACTCCGAGGCGCCGGATTCGCCCCGCCGCCGTGCCGCGCAGACCGTCCTCATGAACATCCTGGAAGTGCTCGTGCGCGTTCTGGCGCCGATCCTGTCCTTCACGTGCGACGAGGTGTGGGAACACTATCCTCCCGCCCTGCGCACGGACGAGGGCAGGCCCTTCAGCGTGCAGCTTGCCGGCTGGCCGGAGCGCGCCGATTTCGTTCCCGCATTGCCCGAAGACGGCGGCGCAGCGGACCTGGAGCGCTTCGAAGTTGCCATGGCCGCGCGCGAGGTCGTGACGAAGGCGCTCGAGGAATCCCGCAACGAAAAGTTCGTGAACAAGAGCCAAGAAGCGGCCGTAAAGGTGACGCTGCCCGCCGAGCAGTTGAGCGTTATGCAGGATTTCGGCCCCGAAGTGCTGGAAGAGCTGTTCATCGTTTCGCAGGTAAGCCTGGTCGGCGGTGACGCGATGGCGGCGAGCATAGGCCATGCGGCAGGGGAGAAATGCCCTCGCTGCTGGAATTACCGCGACCTTGGCGTGGACGATTCTCATCCGGACGTATGCGGTCGCTGCGCCGCAGCCCTGAACGCAATGGGGTTCGAAGAGGACTAGACGACACGACGCCGGTAACGGCATGGACCGAAGGCACGCATTGAGCAAGACCGCGAAAATCATCCTGTATGCAGCCATCGTCGTTGCATGGACGGCCCTGGACCAGTACGCGAAATCGCTATTCGCGGGCATGAAGCCCGATGGCTCCGTGCTGGCGGGGCCCTTCGCGGGGCTCGTGGACATACGGCTCGTCCACAACACGGGGGCGGCATGGGGCATGTTCGCGGACAACACCATTGCGCTGGGCGTGTTCTCCATCGTGGTGTGCGTTGCCATCGCAGCCGCCTTCTTCGCCACGGTCCGCAGCTCGTCGGTGCTGCAGACAGTTTCGCTCGCATTGATAACGGCGGGCGGCGTGGGCAACGCCATCGACCGCTTCTCGCAGGGCTACGTGGTGGACTTCATAGAGTTCAGCTTTTTCGACTTTCCGGTGTTCAACATTGCAGACATAGGCGTTACCTGCGGGTTCGCGCTGCTCGTAATAAGCCTGATAACCACCTGGAACAAGGAAGGGCAGAATTGATGGCCGTTTCGCGCTGCCATGTTGCCACGAGCGCCGACGAAGGCATGCGCCTGGATGCGTGCATGGGGCAGAACGGGCTGTATGCAAGCCGCTCCGCCGCCGCAAAGGCCATCGAAGCTGGCAGGGTGCTCGTCGACGGCAAGCAGGCCACGAAGAAGCATGTCGTGCGCACGGGCCAGGCCATCGTATACGAACCGGACGTGGAATCGGTGGACACCCCGCTGACCGGCGAGCACATTCCCCTGGACGTTCGCTACGAGGACGACGACATCATCGTGCTGTCCAAGCAAGCGGGGCTGGTCTGCCACCCCTCGGAAGACCACCGCGACGGGACGCTGGTGAATGCGCTCATCTACCGCTATGGCGCCGAGGGGCTTTGCAATGTGCAGGGCGACCGTGACCGCCTGGGCATCGTGCACCGGCTGGACATGGACACGACGGGGCTCATGATGGCGGCCAAGACCGACGACGCCGGCCAAGCGCTGATGGACGCGATACGCGACCATGTGGTGGACAGGCGCTACCTCGCACTCGTGCACGGCGTGATTTCGATCGAGACGGGCATGGTCGACGCCCCCATAGCGCGCCACGCAACGGAGCGGACGCGCATGGCGATACGCGATAGCGAAAACGCCCGCGATGCCATAACCACCTTTCGCGTGCTGCGGCGTTTCGAGCCGGCCGCGCGCGACAACGGCTATTCGCTCATAGACTGCAAGCTGTTCACGGGGCGCACGCACCAGATACGCGTTCACATGGAATACGCGAAGCATCCCTTGGTCGGAGACCCCCTGTACACGAGCGGCAAGCCACGATTCGAAGCAGCCAACCTCGGACTGCATCGTCAGTTCCTGCATTCCTTCAAGCTATCGTTCGACCATCCCATTACCGGCGAGCGCCTGGAATTCGAAGATTCGCTTCCGGACGACTTGCAGGAAGTGCTGGACAGCCTTTCGGATCGAGAAATGTAGGACGTCGGGACGGGAGGGAGAACCCTTATGGGCAAGACGGTACTCATAGGCATAACGGGCTGCGTGGCCTTGTACAAAGCCTGCGAACTCGTCCGCATCCTGCAAAAGGGCGGGTTTCGCTGCAAGGTGGTAATGACCGAATCCGCCACTCGTTTCATCGATCCGCTCATGTTTCGCTCGCTCACGCGCGAGCCGGTTGCCGTGGGCCTGTTCGACGACGACCCGGGCGACCCGATTCACCACATATCGCTTGCCAAAGAAGCAGACGTCTTCGCAATCGCCCCCTGCACGGCGAATGTCATGGCAAAGCTTGCCTGCGGAATCGCAGACGACCTGCTCACGACCACGGCGCTTGCCACCACGGCTCCGATCGTCGTTGCCCCCGCCATGAACGCGAACATGTACGAGCACGAGGCAACGCAAGCGAACATGCGGCTGTTGCGGGCGCGGGGCGTACGCATCGTAGAAGCCGATGCGGGATACCTGGCATGCGGAGACGAGGGCAGGGGCCGCCTGGCGGACCCGCAGGTCATCGCAGATGAAATCAGGGCTGCGATGAGCGTGCGCGCAGACCTGAAGGGCGCCAAGGTGCTGATAACCACGGGGCCGACTGTCGAGCGCATCGATCCGGTGCGATTCATATCCAACCCGTCGTCGGGAAAGACCGGGTTCGCCCTCGCGCAAGCAGCGCTCGAGCGAGGAGCCGAAGTCTCGCTCGTAACCGGTCCGGTTCACCTGGACGATGTCGAAGGCGCCGAAACCGTGCGGGTGGAAAGCGCCCGCGACATGCTGCAGGCAGTCGATGCCCGCTTCGACGCATGCGATATCGCCATCTTCAGCGCCGCGGTAAGCGATTTCAGGCCGGACCGGGAAAGCGGGAGGAAGCTGAAGAAAGGCACCGATGACCAGGCGCTGCGATGCCTGCGACTCGTGGAGAACCCGGACATCCTGGCAACCATGGCGGCACGCAAGGCAAAGGGCCAGGTGGTTGTCGGCTTTGCCGCCGAAACCGAAGATGCCGAGGAAAACGCACGGCGCAAGTTGATGCGGAAGGGCGCAGATTTCATCGTCGCCAACATCGTGGCAGAGGGCAGGGGATTCGGCGCCGACGACAACGAGGTTTCCCTCGTTTCGCGCGAAAGCTCGAAACACTATCCGACGATGTCGAAGCGCCAGCTAGCGGACCTCGTACTCGACCACGCCCTTGCAATGCGCGATGGCGGAGCGCTGTAGGCTCGGCGCGAGCCGGGAAACACGGTTTCGGTTTGCAAATAGAATGGCTAAGGCCGGACGGGTGGGGTAGACCCGTCCGGCGCAGAAACGAGGCTCGGTGCGGAAAGGAACGGGTCTGCAGCATGTGCTGCACCTGAACCGGCCTCGTATCTTGCATTTAACTCCGCGAAGCTGAAAACAACCTGAAACGGCATCGCAGCTTTTGGTTGCCGCATGGCTTGGGAGCCTAAAATCCCAGTGATTCCCAGTTTTGCGGGTAAACTGTAACAATTTTGGCAAAATGCAGACCTAAGGAGTCGCAGTAATAGCCATTTTTTGAGCCTTCTGTTATAATTTTATGCGCGCGAAGAGGAGAATGCGTGAGAGTCCGTGTCGCAATATGTCTTATTGTGCTCATTGCAGCTTTGGTCGGCTGCGCTGTTTTCTCGCTTCGGTCGAAAAAGTCCATTTCCAAAAAGGTCTTTTTCCTCACGTCAGCGCTCATACCTCCCATGGTCGGAAATCTTATCATAATTTCTTCGACGGAGGAAACGCTGGCTACCATCGGCTGCTACGTGTACTACATCGGACTCGACATCACGGTTGTGGCGCTCCTGTTCTTTACCATGGAGTACTGCAGGATAAAGCCATCGCGCGCCAATTGGCACCGTTGGCCGATAGCGCTTGCGGCGTTGGACGTCTTGCAGCTGCTTGCGAACCCTATCACCGGCCACGCCTTCAGCATCTACCAGACCATCGTATCGGGGTTTCCGTATTACGCGCTGGAGCCATTGGCAGGCCAGGTGTTCCATCGAATCGTAGCCTACGGAATCTTCTTCCTTTCCGTCGGCATCTTCATCTATAAGACGTCGCGGGCATCGCGAATCTACTTCGAACGCTATGCGGTCATCCTCGCTTCCATGCTATTGGCCGGGGCCTGGGAAACGTACTATATCTTCTCGGGCTCTCCCATAGACCAATCGATGCTCGGCTTCGGCGTCTTCGGATTGCTGGTGTTCTACTTCTCGCTGTACTACAAGCCCTTCCGCATTCTGGACCGCATGCTCTCGCGCATCGTTTCCAGCATGAGCGATGCCGTGTTGTTCTTCGAGACGAACGGCACGTGCATCTACGCCAACGAACGGGTATACGCGCTGTTGGGCCTCGATCCAAGCGATAAGATTCCCTCGACCCTTCTTGGCGATATCCAAAAGGTAATCGGCTCGTGGAATCACGATTTCAATTCCGAGTGGAACGAGCTGTGCCGACGCGGTACGGATGACGACCCCCGCTACTACGATGTGTCGATGCAGCAGATTCGCGACGAGAAGAAGCGGCACATCGGGGCCGCGCTCATCGTCCGCGATTCAACGCAGGAAGAGCTGAAGCTTCAGCGCGAAAAACACCTGGCAACGCACGACCGCCTGACCGGGTTGTACAACAAAGAGCACCTCTACGACGAGGTCCTGCGGACCATCGAAGCTAATCCAGAAGAGAAATACCTGGTCGTGGGCTTGGACATCAAAGACTTCAAGATAATCAACGACATTTTCAGCAAGGACTACGGCGATCGGGTGCTGTTGAACGTTGCCGATTGGCTGCGGTCGCAAACCATGCCCGGCATGGTGTACGGGCGCATTTCGGGAGACAAGTTCGGCTTCATCGTCCCAGCTGAAAGCTTCGACCAGCAAACGTTCGACGCCGAGCTTCGCAACAACCAGATAGGCGATGCGGGAGCGAACTATCCCATCGTCATTCACCTGGGGATATACGAACTCGACGAACCGGGCATACCCGTTTCCATCATGTTCGACCGCGCCTTCATGGCCATCGCCACCATCAAGCACGATTTCCAGATTCATATAGCCCGGTTCGGCAAGGAGATGCGCGAAAGGGTTATCTGGAACCAGCGGATTTCCGGACAGCTGGAAACCGCCATCGCGGAAGGGCAGATACGCCCCTACCTCCAACCGATGGTGAACGACGAGGGCGTCGTCGAGGGTGCGGAGGTGCTCGTGCGCTGGATTCATCCGCAAGAAGGATTCCTGTCGCCAGCCCGCTTCATCCCGGTATTCGAATCGAATGGCATGATAGCGCGTCTCGACAAATACATGTGGGAATGCGCCTGCCAGCTGCTGAGCGAATGGTCGCAGCGCGGCATCGACCTGTTCCTGAGCGTGAACATCTCTCCCAAGGACTTCTATTTCATCGACGTGTACGAGACGATTACAGAGCTGGTGAACCGCTATAACGTGGATCCGGCGAAACTGCGGCTGGAGATTACCGAAACGGTGATGATGAGCGACATCGAAAACCGCTTGAAGATCCTGGACGAGTTGCGGGCGAACGGCTTCCTCGTTGAAATCGACGATTTCGGCAGCGGTTACTCTTCGCTGAACATGCTGAAGGACATGCCAGTGGACATCCTGAAGATAGACATGATGTTCCTGTACGAAACGAAGGACCAGATTAAAGCGGAAACCATCCTGCGCAGCATTATCAGCCTTTCGGACAATCTGGGAATACCTTCCGTTACCGAGGGCGTGGAAACCGCCGACCAGCACGACATGCTGCTGAAGATGGGCTGCAGGTTGTTCCAGGGATACTTCTTCGCAAAGCCGATGCCGGTCGAGGATTTCGAAAAGCTGATGCAAGCGGCATAGCAGATAGCGGCTCGCCGACCTTATCGCCCTCACCCCTCTCCCTGTCCCCGCCGATGGCCGGGCCGTGGGCGGAAGCTGTCCTGACATGCACGCGAAACGCTTCCCCGGTACGGGCTTTCATACCGCGGTTTTTTAACTTAAAATTGCAATAGGCCTACGATAGGGGAGCCTCATGATAGAACCTGATAGTCGAAGAATGCCACAGGATGGTTTGGCAAATCCCGGAATTCCGGATTCTGGGTCGAATAAAAGCAATAACCAGGGCGAAAACGCCGTGCATAGAAACATGCCGGCACCTGAAGAAGGCTCCGGGCAGGGTTTTCCGCCTCCTGGTCCTGGCGGCCCGCCGAACGGCAAGGGTCCGGGTGGACCGCCTGGCGGCCCGAAGCATCCGGGCGATGCCGAACCGCCGGGGCTCGACCCCACGACCGGCGCGCTCAACCTGCCGGGCTTCGGCCAGGCCTTCGCGCGGACGATCGCCACGGGACCACACGACAACCTGGCGCTCTGGTATGTGGATATTCGCAACTTCCGCTCGGTGAACCCGAATTACGGGTTCTTAGTGGGCAACGGGCTGCTGAAGGGCCTCGTGGAATCGTTGCGTTCGCATCTGGTGAAGGACATGCCGATTTCGCGCTTGGGCGCCGACCGAATTATCCTGCTTAGCAAGGGCATGTCCTTCGACGAGGCGAATGACGCTTTCCACGAGATGGCAGACGAGCTGAACGGGAAAGCAGCCGAATTGGGCATGACGCAGCGCGTCGACCTCGCAGGCGGCTTGTACTACCTGCGCGACTCGGACTATGCGAACCAGAACTTCAGCCAGGCATTGGATTACGCCTCCATCGCTCACCGCAAGGCAAAGCGCAACCCGACGACCAACCTGATGCTGTTCACCGACGAAGACTTGGAAAAGGACCGCCGACGCATAACCATCGAGCAATCGGTGGACAAGGCCCTGATGGAAGGCCAGTTCCAGGTATGGTACCAGCCGCAAATCGACTACACGTACGGCGAGGTGATCGGCGCCGAAGCGCTTGCCCGCTGGAACCATCCCGAGCTGGGCTGGATCAGCCCGGCCGAATTCATTCCCATACTGGAAAAATGCGGCAAAATCCACGACATGGACCTGTTCATCTGGGAAGAAGCCTGCAGGAGCGCCAGCAAGTGGCGCAGCATGGCGGACGGCAAGCCCATTCCCATATCCGTGAACGTATCGCGCGTGGAAATGTTCGAAGATGGACTGTTGCAGCATTTCCTGGATTTGCGCGAGAAATACAATCTGCCGCCGGGAAGCATTCACCTGGAAGTGACGGAAAGCGCGTTCGTGGAGGAAGCCGACAGGCTGTACGGCATCATCGAGGAAATCCGCAAGTGCGAGATGCTCGTGGAGATGGACGACTTCGGCAGCGGCCTGTCGTCGCTGAACATGCTGAAGGACGTGAAGGTGGACGTCGTGAAGCTGGACATGGGCTTCATGCGCACGGCCGTGAACGAAGAGCGGGGCGGGGTGGTTTTAAGCTCGGTCATCCGCATGCTGCAGGGACTGGACACGCCGATCATCGCTGAAGGCGTGGAAACCCTGGAACAGGCCGAGATGCTGAAGAACATGGGCTGTCACCTTATGCAGGGCTTCCATTTCGCACGGCCGATGCCGCTCGGCGAATTCGAAAACTACATTTCTGCAAGCAGCACGCTTGATGCGACGCCGAAGCGCATGCGCCACGAGGCGAACCTCGACGAGCTAATGAGCTTCGACCCCGCTTCGTCATATCTGTTCAACAATGCAATCGGCGGCATGATCCTGTTCTTCACCGAACGGGGCTCGTCCGAGAGCATCATGGTGAACGATGCGTTCTACGAAGCTTGCGGGCTGAACCGCAATCAGTTCGGCAACGCGAAGGTGAATCCCATCCAGGAAATAGACGAGGCATCCCGCGAAACCATGTGGCGCGCAGCCGCCGAGGCGCGCGAGCACGGCAGCGCGCTGTGCAGGGCGCAGGTGCGCCTGACGAAGCGCTGGATAGAATGCGTTATCCGCTACATCAGCCCATCGGCCCGGGGGGACATTTTCTCGATGCTCATCTACCGGACGAGCGATGCGATCAACACGGACAACGTCGTGTCGCAGATTACGCAGGATACCGCATGGAACCTCGACCTGTTGCGATCAATCGTTCCCAGCAGCTTCGTGAAATGTGCGATCGACGACGTCTTCACCATAGATTTCATCAGCCCCGAGATAATCGAGAGCAGCGGGTTCGCGCACGACGACTTCCTCAGGTGCTTCCACAATTCCTTCTTGGACATGATATCGACAGAGGACCGCGGCGCTCTTCTGGAATCGGTGCGCAACGCGGTCCGCAACGAGGACCTGATAGACATCGAGCTCTCCTTCAAGCGCGGATTCGATGAAATGGCCAGGATTCAGCTGCTCGGCCGCGTGAAGCAGAAAAGCGATGGCCAGCGCTATCTGTACGCCCTGCTGCTGGACAAAGGCAGTGGCGAGAAGCTTTCGGATGGCACGGCGGGACACGACTCCGAACGCGTTATCCCCTTCGACTATTTCGTCGGCGACGACAAGCTGGTCGTGCATGTGGGCGATGCGGCCGGCAATTCCCAGGAAATCTGGTTCGACGATTGGATTGCGAACGTGAACAGCGCATCGAATTACTTGTCCGCCGCCAGTGCGGCCAAGATATCCGCACTGGCGCGGGACCTGCGCACGCATCCCGTGTCGGGATTCACGGACATAAAGTGCGACCTGCACGGTTCCGGGTCGTTGCGCTGGTACCACGTGGACTACGTATGCGATGCCGACGCCGAGGGCAACACGACCTTCGTCCACGGCTATGCGCAGGATGCCAACGACCAGATGGGATCTGCGAAATGGTGGCGCCAGCGCGCCGAAACGGATTATCTTACGGGCCTTCTGAACCGCAACGCGGTGGAACAGGACATCAACGCCTCGATGCAGACGAACGGCAGCGGCATGATGTTCATGATAGACCTGGACAATTTCAAGCGCGTGAACGACGAGCTGGGGCATCTTACGGGCGATGCGCTGCTGCGCGACGTAGCCGATTCGCTGCGACGCCACTTCCGCGACAGCGACGTGCTCGGGCGCTATGGCGGCGACGAATTCGTCGCGTTCATGCCGCTCGCCAACGGCGACGCAGTCGAATTGGCCCGGATGCGGGCGGAAAGCATAATCGCCGATATCCAGAACACGGAAATCCCGGATGGCAGCTATGCCGGTTGCAGCATCGGCGTGGCGATATCGCACGATAGCACCACGACCTTCTACGACCTGCTGGAAGAAGCCGACCAGGCTATGTACGAAAGCAAGGTAGGGGGAAAGGGCATCTATACCATTCGGGAAATGTCGTAATCGGAGCGATGGGGGGCGGGCGAATGAAACAGGCACGGGTCGGAATGACGCTAGACGAGTTCAAGCGCGCAGCCCTCGAGAGCATCCGGGGCAACGCGCGTGCAGAGCACGCCATCTGGTATCTGAACATAAAGAAATTTCGCTTCATAAACGAGTCGTACGGATACGAATTCGGCGATCTTATCTTGAAAGAGTTCGAGAACTACCTCGTGCAACGCATTTCCTCGCGGGGAATCTGCGCCAACCTGGGCGACGATCGCTTCGTCGTCTGCGTATCGCAAGGCTCCTACGAAAGCGACGCGGCGTCCGCTGCTTTCGAAGAGCTTTACCGCGAGATGAACCTGCTGCTGGCTTCGCATGGCCTGGAGCAGGCGGTCGACATCGCCGCAGGCGTCTACTTCCTCACCCCCGAAGACGTGGAGGCCCGCGACATCGATTACCTTATCGACCAGGCAAACGCCGCCCATCGCCGCGCACGCGAGCAGGGCGGGAGCCACGTCATTTTCTTCGACTATGCCTATGCGGAGAAGATCCGCCGTGCAAACATGATAGAAGTCGACCTGGGCAACGCCATAGCCGCTGGTGAAATCGAAGTGTGGATGCAGCCGCTGCTGGATTTCGTGAAGGGCGAAGTGGTGGCCGCAGAAGCGCTTGCACGCTGGAACCATGCCAAATTGGGAAGGATCAGCCCGGCCGAATTCATCCCCGTCCTGGAAAGCGCGGGCAAGATCGGGCAGCTGGACCGCTACATCTGGAACGTGGCCTGCTACGAGGCGTACAACCGGCATGTGGAGACCGGCGAGGACATCATACCGTTTTCGGTGAACGTGTCGCGCGCCGAAATCCTCGACCCCACGTTGCCGACCTACCTGGAAAACCTGCGGGAGCGCTACAGCCTTCCCGCCCACGTCTTGCGCCTGGAAGTAACCGAGAGCGCCTATACCGACCAGCCCGAAGAGCTTATACGGGTGGTCACGGACCTGCGCAACCGCGGCTTCATCGTGGAGATGGACGACTTCGGCAGCGGGTATTCTTCGCTGAACATGCTGCGCAACTTGCCGGTGGACATACTGAAGCTGGACATGGGCTTTCTGCGCAACGAGAACTCGAGCGAACACGACGCTGTTATCCTGAACTCGGTGATACGCATGGCCCATGGCCTTGACATCCCGGTTATCGCCGAGGGCGTGGAGACCATCGAGCAGGCCGAGATGCTGAAGGCCATGGGATGCCGGTTGATGCAGGGCTACTTCTTCGCGAAGCCCATGCCCATCGAGCAGTTCTACAAGCTGTTGAAGGACACGGAGAACGCACACCACGAATACGTCCCGATAATGCACGACGACAAGGTGGCGCGGCTGCTCGACCAGCGCAGCGACACGGCCTTCTTCTTCAACAACTGCGTGGGGCCGGCGTTCATCTTCATAACCTCGGACGACCGTTACGAAGTTATGCTCGCAAACGACGAATTGTACGACGAGCTGGCACTGGACCAGCATACGACGAATCTGTTCAGGGCGAACCTGCTGCAATTGATGGACATAGACGGGCGCGAAGGCTTCAGGCGGGCCACGCGCCATGCCATGCAGCACCAGAGCGCACGGTGCAGCGTGCGGTTCAACGAGCACGGCATCTGGGCAGACTGCTCCATTCGCCTGATCAGCCCAAGCGATTCGGGCGATGTGATGGTGTGCTACGTGCAGGATGCGACCGAAGCGCACGAACTGGAGCGCAGCCTTGCCCCGTCCGACGACGCCGACTATGCGGTAAGGGACGAGCTGACGGGTCTCATGACCTATCACGCCCTAGACGAGCTGGTCGGGGGAGAGCTCGGCAAGAACGGCGGCACGCTCATGCTCGTGGACATCGACGATTTCTCGACGCTGTCCGACGTGGACGAGAAGCGCATCGTCGATTCGCTCGTCGACCACGTGGCGGACACGGTGCGCATGACCCTTCCCAAGGACGCGCTGCTCGCACGGTGCGGCGAGGGACTGTTCGCCGCGTTCTTGCCGAGTGCGCACGACGACACCGATGTTCGCGCGAGCGCCTGCAAGGTAATCGACGCCATCCGCACGAGCAAGGACGAACGGGGCGAAAAGGTGACGTGCAGCCTGGGGCTTGCCTACACGGTGGCGGGCACGTCGCTTCGCATGGGCATCGTCTACCGTCGCGCATTGCGCGCGCTGACCATTGCCAAGATAAACGGCGGCGACGGGTTCTTGCTGTACGAGACCGTGCGCGCCGAGGCGGGAAACGACATCGGCGTGTTCGGCGTGGAGCTTCGCCATGCCATAGACGGCGAGCTGCTGCCTGCAAGCGCCCTGGAAGGCGAGGGGCTGTTCAACGTGATAAGCCGCGACTTCGAGCAGCACCACACGTGGAACGCATCGCAAAAGCAGAAGCGCAGCGTGCGCGACGCGGTGTTCGGGGCCCTGCGCTATCGCAGCATGGCGGAGCTGCCGGGCATCCTGAGCTTCGACTACGATGCGCTTGAGGACGTTATCTACCTGGAATCGGTAACCCACGATGGCCAGGTGGACCAGCGGGCCATCTCGAATTTCCACACCAGCCTCTTCGATTACGGCAAGAACATCGCGTCCGAGAGCATGGCGCGCCTTTCCACGCTGTTGTCAGATTTGGAATACCTTCCCTCGGCGGGCAACGTCGACTTGAAGTGCCGCCTGGACGCGGATGCGGATTTCCGCTGGTATCGTTTCAGCTTCACGAGCCTGCGCAACGAGAAGAGCTTCGTCATACGCGGTCTCGGCTACGGCGAGGACATCGACCTTTCGCGCGAATCCGGCCTGTGGTGGAAGGACCGCGCCATGCACGATGGGCTGACGGGCCTGCTGAACCGCGAGGGTTTGGAAGACGCCATAGAATCGCAGCTTGCACGCACCAACTGCGGCATGATGTTCATAGTGGACGTGGACGAATTCAAGTGCATCAACGAGAATTTCGGCCACCTTGCGGGCGATTCGGTGCTCTGCGAGCTGGCAGACACGCTGCTCGCGATGTTCCGGGACCACGACGTGGTCGGGCGCTATGGCTCCGACGAGATGATCGCCTTCATCGCCGGCCTGACCTCGCGCGAGCTGGCTCAGACGCGCGCGCGGGCCGTTGCGGAGATGGCCAGCCAGATTCACGTGGGCGACCAGGGAAGCATATCGGTGAGCGTGGGCGTCGGCATACTCGAAGGGTCGCCGACGTTCTACGACTACCTGGAGCTTGCCGACCATGCCGTGCACGTTTCGAAGGCGAACGGGGCAGGGGGCTTCTCGATTGCCGACGGCTCGAACGACGACGTGGAGATTCACCAGATAAGCGATGCGACGCGCACGCGGCGCACCAAGGAGGGCATCGAGGCCATGCGCACGGAAGCGCGTTTCAACCGCGACCGCGAAGCCCAGGGCAACGCCTAGCGAAAGCGGCGCACCCATGCAGCAAGCTCCAACCGCATCGGGCACCGCCGATGGAGGGACGCCGGCGTGAAGCACGTGCGCGCGGCAGATGGGCATGGACGCGCATGTTGCCGATTTGGTCGGGAGGGGCGGTTTTTTCTTGCCGGAATGTATCGAAACGTGACTGAGTGTGTCAAAACTGTGTCACATAGAGAAAAGGTCAGAAGCGTGAGCCTCTGACCTCCGAATACTCTGGTCGGGTGGACAGGATTTGAACCTGCGACCCCTTGACCCCCAGTCAAG
>DMNP01000208.1 GCA_003452695.1 Eggerthellaceae bacterium | reverse complement strand
GCTTCCACGCACTTGCCGCAGAGCATGCAGTCGCCGGGGCGCACGATGGCATCGTCGCCGGCCACGGCGGCATCCAGGATTTCGGGATCGCACAGGCAGGCGCGTTTGCAGCGGTTGCAGCCGATGCAGGCATCGTGGTCGATGTGCACGTTCACGAGCCCGACCTTGCCCACCACTTCGTAGAAGCCGCCGAGCGGGCAGATGCCACGGCACCACACGCGGTGCCCCCAGAATAGCTCGGCCAGCACGATGGCCAGAAGCGTGACGCCGCCGACCAAGCTGCCGAAGACGATGCCCTTGTTGATGAAGCTGATGGGCGAAAGCGCCTCGAACACGGGAATACCCAGAACGGCAGAAAGCACGAGCACGCCAACCGCCACGTACACCTTCGCATGACGGGGCACCACCCGCTCTTCCACCGAAATGTGCAGCTTCTTGCGCAGCCAGTCCACGATTTCCAGCAACAGGTTCACCGGGCACGCCCACCCGCAGAACACGCGCCCGCGCACGAGGCCGTACACGACGAGCAGCGGCAACGCGCCGACCAACCAATCCAGCGCGAAAGTCTTGGCCGCAGCCGTTACCTGCAGCACGGCGAAGGGGTCCAGCAGCTCCACGCCGAAGATGCTACTGGACGACAACGACCCGTAGAACGGGAAGTCGGCAGGCGTAGCTTGCGGGTTGTCGCCGCCGACGGTCCCGCCCAGCAGGCTCCAGCCGGCCACGAGCACCGGCACCGCGAACAGCAGCAGCACCGCAACTTGCACCACATGGCGCACGACCGTGAACGGGAAGCCGCCCGCGTGCTTCCCTCGGCCTTCATCCGTCTGTTTCTGCTCCGCGTCTTCGCCCATTGCTTCCCTCTTTCTGCAACCCGGAGCGTTTCAGCGCCCCGGTCAGACCACTTGCTGCCGCTTGCACGGGGTGCCGGCCAAATAGCTGCCTGCCCGTGCGCCAGTCCATTCACCTGCCGCCCGCCAGCCTTGGCCTTGCCTACGCTCCATCGGGATAGATGGTGGGATCGTCCTCGAAATTCACGTAGATAAGGTTCACGTTCAGCACGCCCTCCCGGGCCGCGATGTCGTTGGCCACGTCGTGCGATTCGTCCACCGTGTCGCGTTCGATGGTTATGACCACCTTGTAGTCCTGCACGCCGTGCACTTCCACGCCCGCGTAGCCCGGAAGGGCATCTGCCACCGCGGCCGTATGCTCGGGCACGGTTTCCACCACCAAGCTGGATATGACCACGATGCTCCTTCCACCAAAGCGCACAGCCTGCATGCGAGTTCAAGTTTGCGCACAGGCCGCCGGCCCCGGTCCGTCTGCGGGCGGTGCCGGGAGAGGGGTGAGGGCGATTCTACAGGCACAATTCCTGATATATGCTAAAGCAAAGCCGAAGCCAAGCCCGAATCCCCTCTGCCCGCCCCGCCGCTGGCCCGACCGTGAAAAGCAACGGCGGGGCGACGATGTGTTTCCTCCGAGGTGATGCATCATTGACTTTGTGCGGAGAGGTTTGTATGCTACACATCCACGGGCATGGCCTGTGTGCACTTTGAAAAGGTGGAGCCGCGACCTTCCATCAATGGGGGCGACTGGTTTCGACATGGGTGGTCTGAGGTGAGGAGCAGGTCGTGGTCTCCTCGCCACGTTAAACAGGGGTACTGTCAAAATTAATTGGCAAGAAGAACTACACTGGGCAGTACGCCCTCGCCGCATAACATAAGTCGGCGCGTCAATCCCGGATTCTTTCCCGCCCCGGGTGCGATGTCATTTTAGGGAAATGCTCTTCGGCACGTAGACGGTATGGCCGAAGCTAAGACCGAACCGACTCGAGGCTGCAACGCCCGTCGTTGCGCCGAGCAGCCTTCAAACGAGAGCATCGACTAAGCTTGTAGAGCCTGACCAGGGATCATCTATGGACCGGAGTTCGATTCTCCGCGCCTCCACCAGCTTTCGCAACCGCGTTTCACCAGGTGGAGCGCGGTTTTTTGTTGCTTAGATTCGCTGGAAAATCACGTAACGTCCCATATCTTGTTATATTGCGACCTGGGGTTAAGCGAAGAATAACTGATGATTAACCGATGATTAACCGACGGAGGCGACCGTCATCATGCCGCGTATGAGGTCGTTCACGTTGGGGCGGATGGAGCGGCGCATGGTCGTGTTTATGTCGGAATGTCCGAGGATGTGCGCCAGGGGGCGCCGTGTCAAAAGTTCTGTCAGAGCCGATTTGTGGTTTTGAGCGGTTCCGCCGGTCAACTGCTCATCGCAAGGATTTACGACCTGTCGTCCCGTGCGCCATCAACCGCTTCGGATGCGATATTCGGGGCCGTACCGTGGGCTTTGGGAAATCGACTTTTGATACCGTTCCCTCACACATACGCGGCTGCCCCGCGCGGCGGGGGCATAACAGGGTGCTAGTATGCCTTTCCCACTGCGAGTGCGCAGGTCGGCGGCGAGTTTGCGCCTATCAGAAGGCTGGATGATGGCCGCCCCGAATGGCGGGCGGCATAACGGGGCGCTATTATGCCTTTTCCGCCTTTGGCAAAACCGCAGGCAGTGGGTTTCTGCAGACCGGGGAGCCAGTGGGCGGTCGCCCCTGATGGCGAAAGGCATAACAAGGTGCTATTATGCCCCGTCGGCCCCGTGCGCGATTGTCCAATGACGAAAAGCGTGCTCGTGGGCGTCGCCTACGGCAAACGCACCTGCGAGCACGCCTGCGCCATCGAGTGCACCCGTTTGGCGCCTTGGCGGCGTAACAGCAAAGTAGGTCCTTATCGCACCCTTGCATACGGTAAATCCGCTCGAGGGTTTACGTTTCAGCTTGTTTTAAGACGGCGCTAGTATGCTGGATTCATCCGAAAGGACAGAGGAAAGGAACGGTTATGCAGACTTCGAGACAGCAATCGCGCCTATCGGGCATTGCGGCGGCGGTCGTATGCGCGTGCTTGGCGCTGACGTTGGCATCGTGTGGGACGAACGCTTCGTCGAGCGCAGGATCTGCGGCGTCGTCGGCGTCGTCGGCGAGCAGCGCGGCGGCGAGCAGCGCGACTTCCGATTCGTCGCAGGCAGGTTCGAACACGTCGGTCTCCGCGGCAGTGCCTGCGGGCGTTCCCACACGGGAAACGCTTACCGTGAACGACACGGTATCCAGCTCGGCAGATGGCGAACATGCCATCGAGGCAGATGGCACGACTGAAAGCCATGCGAACGTGGAAGTTCAGAAGACGGGGGATTCGAACAGCGGAGATGAAGCTGATTTCTATGGCGACAATGCAGCCATCTTCGCGACGAACGGGGTTACGCTCGATCTGTCCCAAATCGTCGTGGAATCAGACGGCACGCATGCCAACGGCGTGTTCAGCTACGGTGAGGGCACGACCGTGAACGTGTCGGATTCCGTTATCCAGACCACCGGCAACTGTTCGGGCGGCCTCATGACCACGGGCGGTGCAACGATGAACGCGAACAACCTGAACATCGCGACGCAGGGCAATTCGTCTGCGGCTATCCGCTCGGACCGTGGGGGCGGCACGGTGAACGTCGCGGGAGGCTTGTACACCACGAGCGGAACGGGATCGCCGGTCATCTATTCCACGGCGGACATTACCGTAAGCGATGCCACGATGGAATCGAGCGCATCGCAGGGAGTCGTCGTAGAAGGAAAGAACTCGGTCACCCTGAACAACGTGCAGCTCGTTGCCGACAACAACACCAAGAACAGCGACAAGTCGGACTACTACCAGGCCGTGATGATCTATCAATCCATGTCGGGCGATGCGGCCAACGGCGAAGCGTCGTTCGCGATGAACGGCGGCAACCTGACAAATGCAAACGGCGACGTGTTCTTCGTGAACAACACGGTGGCGACCATTAGCCTGAACGGTGCCGCCATAACGAACAACGGTGGGGGAGCCTTCCTGCGCGCGGCAGCTGCTGGCTGGGGTTCCGAGGGCTCGAACGGTGGGCAGGTAACCCTGAAGGCAACGGGGCAGGTAATCGACGGCGACATGGTGGTGGATGACGTGTCGAACCTGAACCTCTACCTTGCCGAAGGGTCCGCGTTCACCGGGGCTATCAACGCAGACGCTGCAGCTGGCCCCGTGTATGTGGAGCTGACGGGCGGATCCACCTGGAAGCTCACGAGTGATTCCCACATTACAAGCCTTACCTGCGATGCCAATGCTATCGACCTGAACGGCTACACGCTGTATGTGGGCGATGCGGTCTACACGGCGGGAACGGCATCGACCGGCACCCCGATTGAAGTGACCGTGTCCGAATCGAGCGGGCGTCCGGACGGAGCGCCAGGCGAAGGCGGTCCGGGAAGCGGCGGCACGCCCCCCGAGAAACCCTCCGGCGAAGGCGCGCCAAGCGAATCGGGCGCACCGAGCGGCGGACCTGGCGGCGGCACGCCTCCCGAGAAGCCTTCCGGATCGGCTCCGAGCGCAGGCGGCGCATCAGCGGAATCTGCAAGCGCATCTGCAAGCAGTTAAGATTGCCTTCCCTTCCCCCACGCCCCCATCGTCTGCCATGCAGCGATGGGGGCGTTTTGCATTCGGGACGATTGACCTGATGGGAGAGGTGATCTTTCCCCTTCCGGCTTGGGTTCAGGCGATGGACGCAAGGAATCGTTCGGCCCAGGCGCGGTCCACGACGAGTGGGTCGGGATCATCGGCTTGTGCCAGGTAGGATCGCACGTCTTCAACGGCGCGTTCATAGGTAGCGGCGGGCACGGTGGTCTCGTAGTATTTGCGCCCACCGGTGAACTTGATGCCGATATCGCCCGACTTCGCGATGCCACCATAATAGGCGCTGGTCGCTCCCTTCAGCCTGCCCTGCGATTCCACCAAGTTGAACGTGGCCAGCTTCAGCGCCTCTATGGCGCGATCGTCCATGTCGCCGCGCAAGATGGCCACTTTCTCGCGCAGGGCGTTGCGCGAGGTTACGATGCGCAGGCGATAGCCGTCCAGCGCCCGGGGGTCTGCGGCTGCCTGTTCGGCAGCGGCCCGGGCTTCCTCGTCGCTTGCCTTGCCGTCGAGCGCAGCCGCTCGCGCGGCTTCGCCAATCATGTGGCGTGCCAGGTCCTCGATATCGCAAGCGGCTGCTTGCACGGCATCGGCCTTCGTTACGTAGTACACGGCGAATCGTGATTCGCCGTCGTGGTATACCAGCGGATAGTTCAGCGAAATGCGATGCCCGCAGCGCGAGCAATCCACGTCGAAGATGCTCTCGTTCAGCACATGGCGCGCATCGCGGCGCGCTTGCCGCGCATCTATCTTGTCCCAAACGGGGGCCGTGCCTTCGGCCCCGCATCGCGGGCACGTAACCTGCACCGTTTTCTGAGCGCCTGCCATCGTCGTCCCTTCGAAATCCGACTTTTCCCCAGTATACCGAAACGGCGATGGGGGCCTGTCCGGAAATGCATGAGTGGGGACGTACCCCTTCCGTTCATTACTACGGGATACGCGTTCTATCTGGCGTTTTCGTGAAATGAATGGAAGGGACGTCCCCACTTATGCATTTCCGGACTCGGGAGTGGGTGGATGGGGCAACCTAAGCGCTTTCCGCAGCCGGCAATCGCGAAAAGCAACGGGAAAAGCAGGCCCATCAGCCCATCTTGATGGCGCGGTATGAACTGTGGCTTACAATATCGTGGATGCGAAAGGGGGCCGGCATGGCAATACGGGGGATACTTTTCGACAACGACGGCACGCTGGTGGACACGCACGACCTTATCCTGTCGAGCATGCGGCATGCCACGCGCCAGGTGCTGGAGCGCGACTTGCCCGACGAAGTGCTGATGGCGCAGGTCGGCATTCCCCTTGCCACCCAGATGCTCGATTTCGCGGACGGCGACGAACGGCTCTGCGACGAGCTGCTGCGCGTGTACCGCGCGCACAACCATGCCCACCACGATTCGCAGGTGAAGTTGTTCCCCGACGTGCTGGACGGTTTGCGCGACCTGCATGCGGCAGGCTTGCGCATGGGGGTGGTCACGGCCAAGCTGCATGCGCTCGCGCAGCGCGGGTTGCAGATAACGGGTGCCTGGCAGTATCTGGATTGCCTGGTAGCGCCCGACGATTGCCCGAAGGCGAAGCCCGATCCCGATCCCATAATCATGGCTGCCGACCTGCTGGGCCTGGCATGCGACGAATGCATCTACCTGGGCGATAGCCCCTTCGACATGCAAGCCGGCCTGGCCGCCGGCTGCACGACCGTTGCCGCGCTCTGGGGCATGTTTTCCTCCGATGCCTTGCAATCGTGCAATCCCCATTTCGCCTGCCAGACCTTTTCCGACTTCGTCGCACGCGTTTGTCCGGAAAGCACGCTGCCCGAGGGAAACGCTCCCGCTTAAGTCGGGAAGGCGCTGCTCTTGCCCGCGCGCTGGCTAGCCGAGGGCCTGGTCGATATCGGCAATCAGGTCGCCGGCGTCCTCCAAGCCGCACGAGAAGCGCACCATGTCGGCAGGAACTCCCGCGGCGGCAAGTTCGGCGTCGTTCATCTGGCGATGCGTGGACGAAGCGGGATGCAGGCAGCAGGTGGCGGCATCGGCAACATGCGTGGCAATATGGGCCACCTTCAGCTTCTTCATGAAGGCTTCCGCAGCCGAGCGCCCGCCTTCTACGCCGAAGCTAACCACGCCGCAGGTGCCGTTGGGCAGGTACTTGCACGCCCGCTCGTAATAGGGGCTGGACGGCAGGCCGGGATAGTCCACCCAGCTGATGCGCGGATGCGATTCCAGATGCTCGGCGATGGCCTGAGCGGTCTGGCAATGGCGCGCCATGCGCACGTGCAAGCTTTCCAGCCCCAAATTCAGCAAATAAGCGTTGAACGGCGATGCCATGCATCCGAAATCGCGCATGAGCTGGGCAGTTGCCTTTGTTATGAAGGCACCTTCGCGGCCGAACTTCTCGGCATAGGTTATGCCGTGGTAGCTTTCGTCGGGCGTGCAGAGTCCAGGGAACTTGTCGGCATGCGCCATCCAGTCGAAGTTGCCCGAATCCACGATGCAACCCCCGAGCGATGCCGAGTGCCCGTCCATATATTTGGTCGTCGAATGGGTGACGATGTCGGCCCCCCATTCGAAGGGCCGGCAGTTAACGGGCGTGGGGAAGGTGTTGTCCACGATGAGCGGCACGCCGTGTACATGAGCTGCCGTTGCGAATTTCTGTATGTCGAGCACGGTCAGCGCCGGGTTGGCAATGGTCTCGCCGAAGACGGCCTTCGTGTTGGGCTTGAACGCGGCCTCCAGCTCTTCGGCCGAGCAATCGGGATTGACGAAGGTGAAATCCACCCCCATCTTGGCCATGGTCACGGCAAACAGATTATAGGTGCCGCCGTAGATGGAATTGCTGGCAACCACGTGGTCGCCCGCGGTGGCAATGTTGAACACGGCCAGGAACGTAGCTGCCTGGCCGCTGGACGTGAGCATGGCCGCCGAGCCGCCCTCGAGTGCGGCGATTTTCGCGGCCACCAGATCGCAGGTGGGGTTTTGCAGGCGGGTGTAGAAATAGCCTTCGGCTTCTAAATCGAACAGTTGCCCCATGGCCTCGGACGTTTCGTAGCGAAACGTGGTGGACTGGATGATGGGCACCTGCCTCGGCTCGCCGTTTCCCGGCGCGTAGCCTCCGCGTATGCAAGTCGTTGCCGTGTTCATGAGCGCTCCCTCTTCGATGTTTGCCTGGCTTCGTATGGTACTACGCAAAGGCCGCGCGAAAGGCGCATGGCAAGCGATTACATGCATGTTGCCCGTGGATGGCGACAGCTCGCAGGGCTACGCTTCACGTGCCCTTCGCGCTCGGACGCCCGGGCGCCCAGGGAAGGGGACGTTCGCCCGGCTTCGGCTTTGCCTTTCAATCTATTAGGATTTGCGCCTGCAGAATCGCTCGCCCTCTTCCCCGGTCATCCGGGCTGCGCAGAGTGAACTGCAACCCCATGGGCGGTTTTTTCGCGATTGGCAGACGACGGCGATGCGGGGCATGGGTCGTTTCGATGCGCTATTATGATGCGGTTGAAAAAATGGCTGAGAGGACGCGCAATGAGAATCCTGATGATAAACCATTTCCCGCTGGAAGGTTCGGGCAGCGGCACCTATACGAAGAACCTGGCCACCCAGCTGGTGAAGCTCGGCCACGAGGTGTGCGTAATCCTCCCGGAGAACACGGCCGCCTTTCCCCAATACGAAGGCGTGCGGTTGCATCCGGTGTATTTCACCAATACGGAAACCGATCGCCCCGAAGCCATAGAAGGGGCGCTGCCGTTCAACTTCCCCTGCTTCACCACGCATCCGGTAAGCGTTATGTCCTTCGACGGGCTGAGCACAGACCAGATGCAGGCGTACCTGGGCGCGTTCAAGCGCGCTATCGACGAAGAGGTTCGCGATTTCGCACCTGACATCGTTCATGGCCAGCATGTGTGGGCCCTGCCTTCGCTTGCCGCGAACTGCGGCGTGCCCCTGGTGCTTACAGCGCATGGGACCGACCTGATGGGCTACGACAAATGGCCCGATATGCGGCATTTTGCCGAGACGGCCATGAATGCATGCGCGCGTGTAATCTGCATTTCGGCTGATAACGAAAAGCTGGTGCGCGATGCCTTCCCGCAGCATGCGGGCAAGATAGTGCGCATGCGCAACGGCTACAATCCAGACATCTTCTATCCCCGTGCGCTCGACCGCGTCGAAGTGCTCGGCCGCCATGGGCTGGAAAGCGCCGAGCGAGACGTGGTGCTGTTCGCAGGCAAGATGACGCGCTTCAAGGGCATCGACATCTTGCTGGACGCCGCCGCCGTCTACGAGCAAAAGCTGCCCAATGCGCTGACCGTGCTGGCGGGCGATGGCGAAGAGCGTGCAAACTTGGAAGCGCAGGCGCGCGACTTGGGGCTTTCGCGGGTGCATTTCATCGGAAACGTGGCGCAAGACGAACTTGCACAGCTGTACTGCATTGCCGATATCGACCTGGTGCCTTCGCGTCGCGAGCCGTTTGGCCTGGTGGCGGTAGAAGCCATGGCATGCGGCACGCCCGTCGTGGCCACGAACCAGGGCGGTTTGCCCGATTTCGTGAACGAATCGGTGGGTGCGCTGGTGAATCCCGAAGATGCGCAAGACCTGGCCCGCGGCATCGAGGACACCCTGAACCGCGCCCTTGCCGACCGCGCTTGGCGCAAGGACATCGCCACGTATGCCAGCGAACACTATTCGCAAGCGGTCATTATCCGCGAGCTGGACGATCTGTATCGCCAAGTGGCTGCCGGATAGCCCGAGGCGTTTCCCTGCAACCGCGACCAGCAACGGGCCCGTAGCTGGTCGCAGCCTGGACGTTAAAGGCCGCTCGCCCTCCGCCCCCGATTCCTGCCACGAAATTTGAAAACTGGCGGGAACCGGGGGCGGAGGGCGAATTTGGTTCGCTTGCGCCCGAATGCGCGAATCTACGCGGGCAGCCTGGGTCCCATCCACGCCATTGGCCGAACTGTGAAAACGGGTATGTACTGAACACTCGTTTTTCATATGGGGCGCATTGACCGTCAGGTTAATGGCCGCTAAAATATCACAGCGCGATTTGGAGAACGGGCCCTTAGCTCAGTTGGTAGAGCAGGGGACTTTTAATCCCAAGGTCGGGGGTTCGAGTCCCCCAGGGCCCACCATCCAAACGCCCGTCTTCGCTGGGGTATCGTCCAATGGCAGGACTCTGGTTTTTGGTGCCAGCTATCGGGGTTCGAATCCCTGTACCCCAGCCACATTCCCTCTAGTTCTCTGCCGTCGGCGGCTCTCGTTCCAAAGGGTGCCGCCGGGATTCGAACCGGTGAGGTCGGAGG